>JAYVIJ010000041.1:0-3279 GCA_043770315.1 Candidatus Altimarinota bacterium
CACTCCGAATATATTCTGATCGGAGAAGAGATTCTCCTCGAGGAAAAATCTCCCCAGTGCGAGTGATGAGAGATTGCACTGGGGATCGAGGTCGATGAGGACTGTCTTGTATCCTGCTTGTGCGAACTTCGTGGCAGCATTGTAGGCGAGAGTAGTCTTGCCGACTCCTCACTTATTATTGAAGAACACGAGTTTTTTGGTTCTGACGAATTGCATATCTGGATGATAGCGAGAAAATGAGAAAAAACAAGACAATTCCGATTGCTCGGCTATGAAAACGCCTCCTGGAACACCGATCTCTTCAGTTCATCGAGACTCGCCAGCTTCTCGGAATAGAATCACTCCAGTTGCTCCATCTCTGCTCGGACCGCATCGAGGTGAGTAACGATGCGAGATTGTTCAGGGAGAGGAGGAAAAGGTATCTTATACTTACTCAATTTCTCTATTGGCAGAGCATTATATGTGGATCAAATCGACAACTTTCTTATTTTTTTAATAAATGACTTTATTGCATAGCGAATATATTCAGAATTTGTTGCCTCATTGCACTTAAGCCATAAGATATTTCCATCTTTAAAATAAAAGATATCATTTTGTTGAACTATGTAAGTATTGCCAATAGTTCATATAGCTGTAAGCAAAATATCTCACTTCTTTGGAATTCAAAATTTTGTTTTTATTTCATTATATCTTTCATTAGAAATGAATAGTACTAGTGAAATATCTTCATTATTTTCTAACTCAACTATCTCTTTAGAACGATAAAAAGGTATACCAGATTGAGTATATTCATTTTTATAAATTCGTTTACTAGAAGTTATCTTCACTATATTTCCTAAATCTTTCTCTTCCCAATCCTTCCCTCCACTTGTAAATACACTCTCTAGTGTTGACTCCCAGAGTTCACGAGTGCTCGCAAGTGCGGACTCAGTCTCTCTCCGAAGCGTCTCGATCTCCGCCATTGCACTATCGAGACGAGCCACGATATCGAGTTGGGTGGAGAGGGGTGGGAGGGGAACCTCAACTTCCTTGAGTTTACTAGAGGATAGTTCCTTAAAAGTTGTTCCTGTTCATAAGTTATTTAGTAAATCAACTGAATTCAGAAGAAAATAATACAAGTATTTTGCATCTAGATTTTTCCTTGGAATAAGTCACTTACAGCCTTGATTTGTACACATTGGTTCTGTGTTGATTGCAAGATGTCATATTGGAGCACGAGAAGAGAGAATAATTGAATTTGGAGGAAATAGTTTTGCAGAAGAATTTGCGAGTCACTCTTTTGTGATTTTTCTGAAAGTCTCAGACACATAGATATCTTTGAGTTTTCACATATCTTTTGGTGTGATCCATAAAATATCACCATCCCAATAAGATTGATTTCATGTATCTGGTGTTCCACCATTTACGATTTCACAGATTTCGGAGAGTTTTTTGAGGGGATACATTATTTTTGAATTTGAATAAAATGTTGAATAAATACCATAGCAATATTGAGAATTAGTCGTGCATTTTGTTCATTAGCGTATTCTTTTTTAGGATGAGCATCAGCAGTCTCTTTTCGCTCTCTCATTATAATACTCTTAATATTATCAAATATAGTTTTTGTAAAAATATCATCAGAAATCAGTCACTTTTTAATTGATTCATTTATCAATTCAGAAATATCTCATTCTCCTATTTCTCATTTTATAGAAATCTGTAAAAAGGCTTGAATAGCTGTAATAGTTTTTGTTACACATCCACTAAAATCCTTTCGGTGGTAATCTGCAAAAGCATCTCATAATTCTCGATTTACTTCCTTGTATTTGTTATCAGATAGGAAATCTAAAGTAGGTTTATAAATTTCCTCTACTATTTTTTCTCATTGTCTTGGAATAAATCATTGTCTTGTTAAAAGGACATTGAGACCAAAATCCTCAAATACTTCATTCAATCTTCAAGAAAAATGATCAAAATAGTGATATTGGTAATCTAAAAATCTAGTAGTATATTCTTCATCTGTTTCATCTGTATTTTTGCTGAGATATCTGTTTTTTTCTTTTGACCAATTTAGAAGGATTTTTGCATAGATAGAGAGTAATTCTAAAACAATATTTTCATCTTGTTTATGAAATATTTCATGAAAATCCAAACAAGCATTATCTAGATTTGAATCCGTCAAATATCTTGATCAAAAAACTTTATGTTTAAAATTTTCATTTATAGCTAAAATGCTAGTAATTATGCGATTTTTGAAGATACTTGTCTCCCAGTTCTCTCCTGAGAATTTATAAGAAGTATCTTCAGAATAATGCTGAACCCTTTTTTCTAGATTAAAGAAAAAGTATTCAAGAAATTTCCAAATCTTATATTTTTCATCACTCGATAAGTCATTCCATGATCTCATACCTAAATCTGGCTTTAGTTGATCTAAAGCCTCTTTTTTTGTTTCGCTCCAAGATTTGAACATATTCGATATTGATTAGAAAACTAAACCTCCCACTATTTTCTCTCTCCATCCTCCTGTCAATCCATTGTATTGCAGTATATCTATAATTTAAGCCTCCCGCTATTTCCCTTCCCACTCTGCTGCCAGTCCATTTTATTTGCAATATATCTATTATTTGATATACTGTATTTACTTTTGGGGTTACCCACCGATTCCCGCCTTCTGGCGGGATGATAATTTTCTAGAGCTCGAGCAATTGCTGGAGCTTTTTCTTTACCCTCTCGAAATCTGTATCATCGAGAGTGGCGAGACGACGCTGGAATCGATTCGCACTCATCATACGGATCTGATAGAGGAGTGCCCAGCTTTTTTCTCCATGGATATCGATATCCTGGAACCATGTTCCTGTCTTTTCTTTGGTTGTGAGCGGTATCACGATCGCTGAGCTTGCTGAGAGTTTCTTGAGTATGAGAACAGGTCGACGGAATGTGTCTCATTTTCCACATGATTCTGCCGCGACATTGATACCTATAGATGTCCACCATATATCCCCTTCTTTATATAGGACTGTTTGTTTTTTATTTTCGAGAATTTTCTTTTGTTCATTCCATGTATCGAAGTCTTTTTCCATAAGATGCATTATTATTGATAATTTCCCCTCCCCCACCCTCCTGTCAATACATTTCATTTGCAATATATCTACTTCTGTCATGGAAGACTTTTTATCGCCTTTTCAAAATCATCATCTTTCTCATCACTTTCTCGTATTCTCTGTTTGTGGAATAGATCATATTGAGTTTCTGCTTTTTGCAATGCGAGTTCGTGGCTGATCTTCCCTGCATGTATCAGGA
>JAYVIJ010000042.1:0-26121 GCA_043770315.1 Candidatus Altimarinota bacterium
TTTTGTTTAGCGTCGACTCATGAGCCTTCGGTTTTTCATACTGCTGTTTGAAGTGGTGCATCTTGAAGGATTTTTACACGACCTACAGGACCATCGAGTCGTGTATTATCTCCGATTTGGATTCATATACTATCTTTATTGGGGCTGATACGAGCAACTGTACCTTCGACAATATTTCCTTGATATTCGACACGTACTTTTTGCCCAAGCTGAAGAGAAGAGAAGTCAGAGAGATACTTTATTTCATCATTAAGTTTCGGGAGAGGACCTTTGATATATACTGGTTCTCATTTGATTTTTGAAGTTTCTATTTCTATCTTTTCACCCTTCATGAGAGCAAGTTTGTTTCAGACAATACTGATATTGGTAAATACCTCTCATACACTATTTTCGAATTTGGGATTTGAAGTACTGATCAGCTTATATCCATCCTTTACTTTTTCGAAAGTATATTGACTATATTGTGTATCAAATCGAACTTGTTCTCCTATTTTTAGCGCCTCTATTTTTGGGTTATGTTTGAGGAGAAGCTTTGCTTCAAGTTGAGCAAGCTGAGCTTCCTTAAAGGCAAGAGCTTCAGGAGTGATATTTATATCCTTACGTTTTGCTGCAGCGATTTCATTTCTCAGTCACTGTGCGAGAAGTTCATCATCAGAGAGTTTTTGGGCTTTATCTCCTTTGGCAGCCTCGGGACTACCTCATCCTGCTTCAGGTTTTTTGTTATTTTTAGCCTGAATACTTGATTCAAGTTTCGCAAGCTGAGCCTCCTTAAAGGCAAGAGCTTCAGGAGTGATATTTATGTCACCCCGTTTTGCTGCAGCGATTTCATTTCTCAGTCACTGTGCGAGAAGTTCACTATCTGATAATTTTGGTGATCATTCTATTTTAGCGACTTCTGGAGCTGATCATTTTTTCTGAGAAGATCTCCTTTTATCAGCCTGGACTTGGATACTTTCTGCGATTTTCGGGAATGCTTTTTCAGCTCACTTCATCCCGATACGAAATGCAAGAGCTTGAAATACTTCTTTCCATTCTGGCATATGGAACTCACCTTTTTCTGCCATACCGAGTCCCCACATCGCAGCGACATCACCTCCTGTGAGTATCGTAGAACCAACAGCAAAGGTAGAAGCGGGATTAAGTTGAACTCCCTTTTGCGCAAGTGCTCATAGAAGTTTTTCTTTCAAGGGTCAGCTGACGAATTTTTCCATACCAGCAAATGCGGTAAACATAGCTAGATTTTTACCAAATTTCTCGAAATAGTCTTCAAAACCACTTCTCTCTCCTTCCGCACGAAACGCTGTACGAAGAAGAGCATCTGCTGTAGTAAATTTCAGTGCTTCGGCAGGTATAGCTCAGAGTCGAGTCGATGAAGCGATCCTTCAGATATTCTGTGCTCATTCTGCCGCCTGGACAGCACCATTTCCGATTCCTCTTCCTATTGCTCGTCAAGCATTACCTGCTTGAGTTGCTCTTTGGCGAATACTACCCGCTTTCGATGCGACATCGACTGCTTTAAGTGTATCTGCCCCTGCGACGGCTCGACCTGCGACTGCAAGACCTCGAATGAGAGCTCATGCACCACCAGTGAGGACGAACGATGCAAGCATGACTGCCATCTCTTTCGTCATTTTGGCATTCTCATCAGTGAAGTTCAGCGTACCGTAAAGCCCCCGCATATCATCATAGACCTCACCGAGTTGCTTCAGTCAATCAGAACCATTTTTCTTGATAAAGCCATCCATGATCGTCAGATACGCCATATCTTCTGAGAACTGAGCGATCATAGTATCCTTATTTCTCTCGACTTGTATGCGTGTCGGATCATGGGCTGGAAGAGCAGCTAATACTGCATTATATTTTGATTCAGCTTGAGCTTTTTTTCGACTCTTTTCTGCTTCAATGTTTGTACCAATATCAGCGATAAGAGCTGATTCTTTCGGTGAAAATTGACCTCATTTTTCGAACTTTCCTTTTACTTGTTCTTTCGTTCGAAGTGCTGCCTCATCCGTAGCGCCGATAGCACGAAGAGCATTGATATGTCACTGAGAGTCAATAATAGAGTTTACATCGATATTCCAATCATCCTTGAGTGGCTTTCTGACAAGTTCTTTCGCTGTATCGATATCTCATTTTCAGAGTGCCTCATGTGCTAGGCGGAATACGAGTTTATAGTCACTACTTGGATATCGAGTCTCAAGAGCAAGCAGAAATGTACCAAATCGCGTTCTCTGACGTACTACTTCACTCTCTTTTGATTCTGGAGCTTTTTCTGGGACTGAAAGAAGCTGTGCAACAAGCTGAGAATCATTTAAAACATTCCCAAGAAACATTCGGATAGACATATTTGTTCCCGATACAACTGCCACATTCGTATCGCCTGGTCCATCCCATCCTTTGAACCATGCTGATATATTTGTATCAGCAATTTCTTGGATCTTTGGATTGGATTTGAGAAGATCGAGCACAACTCTGAGATTATCTACTGCCCTTCATACACCTACGCTATTCGCTCATGATTTTAACTTTCCAAAAGTCTTCTCTGGATTATCAGCCATATCCTTGAGTTTACTCATGACTTTTGCTCGGTTATAGAGCTCCATAGGTGAAACTTGCTCCGCGAGCTTTGCAAGATCGGGAAATGCTTTTATAGCATCCCGCTTCATCTGTTCTTCTGGGGAGACAGAAGCAGGAGCTTCCCCTGGGGGAGCAAAATATTGTGTATATTGAATTCCGATCTTTCTGAGGGTAAAAGAAGACATAAATGAAAATTTTAAGTACTTCAGAGAGTGTAGCACAAGTGTTATGATTTTGTCAAAAAAAATGCATAAGCGTATTGCATATGCATTTTTAAAAGGATTTATTTATTTTTCTTGAGTTTTTTTCGAGCGAAGAATGCCCCAGCTCCAATTAATCATGCCCAATAAGCATAATTCCATTTTGAAGTATCGACTGTCCTATCAATTCCAGAAGCATTATAGGTGACAGTTGCTTCAGCGTAGCGCTTTGACCCGACAGCACTTTCGAGTGCTGGTGAAGGAGGTGTTGTTCAAGCATTATAATCAGCTATGAGTTGCATGACTCTATTTTCACCATTTCCATATTTTTTCAGAGCAGGATCGTAGAGGAGTCCAAGTTCAGGACTTGTGAGAGGATGGATCTTCGTTTTGAGTTGTATGGTAGACTCACCAGTGACTGTGGCTCCCGTTGTGCGCAGTGCCTCTATCACCTGTGTTCGTATATCGCCAGCTCTCCTTTCTGCGATTTCAGTATTACCCTTAGGATCTGGCTCGATGAGACTGAGGTCTCATCATTCCTTTCTTCATTCTGCAGAAGCATTTCCTGTAACTGTACCACTGACTATTTTGATTGATGGCTTGGTCGGTGATGTATAGTATGGTTTCACATCTTTACCGATTTTAGGAGTTTGATTTATCGATGTGGCAAAATCATTAATCGCTTTTTGAGTAGCGGTTATATTATCACCTTTTTGTGACCCAGTTGTGGGTTTAGTTAGACTCTTGGAACGATCATATTGGATTGTTGCAGATGCCGTAGCGTTTCATGCTATAGTCTGACTACAATCAACTATGACAGGATGGATGAATCAACCAATATTAAACTTCCAACCATTTGGATCTTGAGGATCCCTAGAGATAAAATTATCGGTACGTTTACAGACTTCTTCTGAGACTCTTATTGATTCTGTACCTGCCTGAGCATTTCATCATGCTACGAGAACACCTGTTAACGCAGCCACTGCAGCGATTTGATCAATTCTTCTAGACATAGTAGGTAATTAATAAATATTAAATACTTATATGAATAAAATTTTATATGTCAAGTATTATTTAGAAAATTTTTGAATTATGAAGAATGAGAGTCTCATTAGGCGAGTTTTTCATTCCTGGATCGATTTTGATATTGGGCTAATACCGGAGCACTTGCACTTCTTAGCGCTACCATCTCTGCTTCTATCCGAGCTATGTCAGATTTCGCTGATTCGATTTGTTTGGTACGAGTTCCAAATGTATCATTTCCTCTTCTTGCATCGATAGTTGCTTGAGCCGTTTTTATCTCTCATTTTAAGCGAGTGATTTCCGATTGTCACTGTTCAAGAGAAGCGAGATTTCCTTCGAGTTTTTTGATATCGACAAATAATCTTCTCATCTCTGTACGGACACTCCTATCTCATCTCGCATCACGACCCATAAGACTTCCGAAATTCTTACGCATATCAGAAAGAGTCGTACGTGCATCAGCTACTTCCCTTTGCTCCGGGGAAAGTCGAGCATACTCTTCAGTCTTCTGAGCTTGAGCGATTTTCGCTTCAAGCCTCTTGATTTCGCCATCAGCCTTCTGGAACATTTCTTCATAGAGTTTTCTTGCTTCCGGAGTACTACTGAGTGATAATCCTGTCGATGCTGCGAGTTTATCCTGTCGAGCTACTTCTAGGATATCTTTATCTGATAGTCTCGGTGATTCGGCACTTTGTAAGACTGGTCATGGTCCTTCGCCAGAAGATCATGCTATCACTTTGGGACTCGAGACTGGTCATACTTTTGGTGATCTTGATGCTTGAGCTATCTGGTCTCTTGCTGGTTCAGGTACTCCAGTATTTTGTGCATATTGTGATAAGATCAGATCTTTCCGACTTGCGAATACTTCTGTAGAAAAATCTACAGGATCTTTTCAAGGAGTAGCGAGTATCGTACGATCTCCTTGGGTATATATATCTATACTCCCCTGAGTATTAGAAAATTTTGCATCTGCGAATTTTCCTGAGAGTTTCTTGCTTGCATCATCCAGTACGATATCTTTAGATGAAGCTCATGGTCCCATGTTTCGTACTCCTGGACGATCCAATCATGCTCTTTTCGGAATATCTTTGGGAGGAGATCCTGTAAACAGGATGGTTAATTCTCGATCTACATCATTGAGTGCAAATGAACGGTCTAATCATTGTTGGGTATCTCCCTTCTCTTGAGCTGTACGAGATCGTCATAACATTTGCTCGATCTGCTGCTGTTGTTTTGCTGCATCTATTGGGGTAAGTTTCTCTTTCGATGATTGGAATGTCTCAGATGAACGACCATCAACATCAAAAAACTGTGATTTTCTCTTCAAATTTCTCAGAGTAAACATAAATGATGAATTATATAAAATATACTCTTATGGTATCATATAGTGCTTTGAAAAACAAAAAAAGTACCATAACGGTACTTTTTTATAAAAATAACTACGCCGTGATACCAAATCTTTTCATGAATTCTTGTTTCCTTTGAGCATCCACTGGTAATTTTTCTATAGCGGATTTCATTTCACGTGTAGTCACTTCACTCATAAAGACTTTCGGATTTGAAATTCCAAGATCTCCAAACATTCCATATATAGCATCGAATACATCGGCCGTAATGCTTACAGTATCACTGCCTCACTCACTATGAACAACAACGCTTCCATCATTTTTAAGTGTTGTTGTAACACCTGGTTTATCAAATACTCATGTAAGTAACTCTTGGAGAATTTTTGGCTTCTTATCTGAAGGGAGTTTATTCCACGCTGTCTTAATATTCTCATTATCGATTCATCCATCGGGCTTAAAAAATCCTACACTTTTCATAAGAGCCTTTGTCTCTTGAGTAAAAATCTCATTCATGATCAGATATGTAATAATACCACCGATAAGCAATGCTCCTGGGGCTCTGGCTCGAAGAAATGGTGCCATACCCCCACCTCGAACACCAAATCTTGCGAGACTATAAGCATACTGACTTCATCGTATTGCTGCGGTACCAGCCTCATAAGTCATCGTAATTGGAGAAACTATGAGTCTTCAGAGTCCTCAAGCAAGTCCATGCTCAGCAATCATCGAAAGTGCTTGTTTTGTACCAAGGGCTGTTATTACACCCCCACCTGCGAAGTAGGCAAGCTTCGTAGGGGCTCATCCTTGCATCGTTGCTCACTCATACATGAGCATTACTCATCCAGCAAGAGGATTTATAGCGAGGATATCGAGTGCTGCCGTCTTGAGTTTTTCATCTGGTTTTGCTTCTGTGACATGCTGGACTGTGAGTATTATAGTCACTCCTGCGAAAAGATGCTCAAATCCCTTTGGAATTGTTTTTATAAGCTGCTCCACTACTCCCTTTGCATCTGAAACATTTGCTACCTTCACCGGGAGATGTCCTCGTTCAAGTCCATCGATGAGCTCTGATGTAGCTCAACCAAGCTTTAATTTCTTCCATGTGGCTATAAGTTCAGAAATTATAGGCACTTTGCTATCTGCCTTGAGAACTTCATCAAGGGATTTTCCATAACTTCCAAGAGCTTCTTGAGCATTGTTCTTAAAAAATGTCAGATTTTCTTGACTGGTACTGAGTGGATTGACAGAATTTCGAAAGAAACCACGTAAGTCATCAAGCCAATTGAGTCAGACTTTTCCTCTTGTCAGATATTCGGAAATAGCTGATCTTGCTTCAGTAATATTTGTTGTTGTTCTCATTTTTGCAAGATCTAGCCCTATAATCTTCCTCCCTTGAGTAAGCTTCTCTATTTCATCTGCTATTTGATGTGGAAGAGCTCCTGTCTTTTGCATAGAACGGAAAGTTTCTGTTACAAGAGCTCGCATCTTCATCTCCTCAGCAATCTCTCTCATACTTGTTGTATACTCTCTGAGTTCTTTCGTTTTAGCATTATCCCCAAGCATTTCCAAAATACCACCAGAACCATCTATTTGATTTGCCGCCTTCATAAAATCCCCCATGATACTATCGACACTTGCAAATATTTTCGCTTTTCCTGTTCATTGATCCCAGTATGAACCAAGAAGCATAAGGCGAGTCAAAGAAGAAGTCAGTTTTCATGAAATATAAAGCGGTACAGCCATGGTGTGACTCATGACTCCGATAAGTGCCTGCTTTTCTACATCCTTCAATCCTGTTATATCTGATGATCCTAAAATACCAAAATCATGGAGAAATTTGGAAGGACCATTACTCACAAGCGTATATGGAGATAGCAAATATACTCGGAGTGAGGCTCGTCATGTATCATATATCGTTGTTGCTATTGCCTGTTTTGGTATAATGTCCCGAGCAATAAGGGCAAGTATAAATTTACAAGGGGTCGAACCTACTTTCCAAAGCGTATCGAAAGCATTCCACTCTTTCGAAGGATCTGCTATATTAGCTCCCATTTCTTTCGAAATATCTACAAGATCACCAGCATACTCTTTGAAAGTATCTTCAAATTGTTTTTTTTGACCAACAGGATCTTTGATCCATCATGCCTTCACAAACTCACCCCAATATTTTTCTGCGATAAGTTTTTGCTTTTCTGCATCAGTAAGGAGTTTTTTTCCTTCCTCGACCCTTGCCCTTGCTGTCTCTGCAGCACTCGCTGCAGCTCATGCTGCTCCATTTGCAGCTCCTGCGACGCTACCAGCGGCCCCGGCTGCCGCTCATGCTACAGCTCATAATCCTATCTTCCCGAGAAATTCATCCCACTTCTTCCCCGCATTTCCTGAGAAACTCAGGAGGCTTCAAAGCCATGCGAGAAATGCTCCTATTGCTCATCATATTTTTGCAAGTGTCACACCCCCTTCATCTGCTATCTTCGAGAGTTCCGCTCCAGCTTGTGCGACATTTCCTGTTTTGACTGCCTGATCGACGGCGGCTATTGCTTTTCCTCATTGGGCAAGAGCTCCTTCGGCTGTTTTTCTGGCTGCATCAGGAAGATTTCCGAGAGCGTCTTGAGCCTGAGCGACTCAAGCTTTGACTCCTTCAGGAACTGCGGCAACTCCTGCTTTCACAGCCTCTACTGTCTTTGCACCAGGGAGAAACGGATCAAGCTTCGCAAGCACTGCATCACTATCAGATACTCATCAGAGGAGCTCCTGAAGTTCTCTTCGAGCATGTGTAGCATCAGAAAGGACCTCATCTCGCTTCGCCGTGAGGATCTTTGCATAGTTTGTACGGAGTGTTTCTTGCTCTTTTGGGGTGAGGACATTTCATTGCATCACCTCAGCATAGAGAGCCGAGAGTGTCTTAGAAAGTGGTACAGATGGAGCTGGTGTCTCACGAGAAGTAAGTGGAGGCGTCATAGGAGGAAGGGTTATTTATTTTTCTGGAGAAAGTCTTGGAGTGGAGCAACACTGATATAGTAGGTGACTTGTTCATCATTGACCCAAACTATTGGACGATCTTTATCCTTTGCGCATATCGCTTGATTCGTAGAAAGGACTCAGAATGCTCGACCTTGATCATCGAAAACAGGGCTTCCACTCATTCCTGAGAGATAATAGTTCCCCATTCGACATTCACGTCACACAGACTGGAGCATTTTCTCGAAGTCTGCCTTGGTGATGACCATATCTACATTACCTGTTTGTACATTATAGCGAGATTGCCCTCGAATGGTATACATTTTTCTGATACTGTGATCTTGCGAGGTCGGGAGGAATCCTTTGATCGTGAGTGTCTTTCCTGATATTTCTCTCCCCGTATAGGGAGAGATGGTATGGATACGAGCATCTGTGATGTCTTCATTCCTTGATCCAGCAGGAAGTGCATCAAGAAGGGTAATATCATTTGGAATTGAAGATGTTACTGATTTATTCACACAATGCTCAGCTGTCATAAATTTTGTTTGCCCTTGGAAGTTCACAAGTGAAAAATTACAAAAACTCTGTGAAATCAGAATTTCAAGGAACATATCACGATGTACCTTCATTTGTACAAATGCTTTGGTATCAGGATGAGCTTGGACTCATGATGAGAGCGTCGCAAGTGTGGCAAGTGCTACTCATCAAAGGGATTTTCTAAGGTTCATGGCTCAAAGTTACTGTGGAGTTGTTGTATCACTTATAGGATCTGTACGGACTTCGCCTGGCTGTACTTCACTTGGTGGAAGTTCTCAAGCTCGTTGCTCTGGAGGAGAAGGAAGAGGAGGAGTCGGAGCTGGAACTGCTGTGGGTGTTGGGCGAGGAACTTGGGCTCAGGCAGTTTCGACTTTTTCTTTAGTGAGGAACCAAGTGACAGCTTCTTTAGGAAAAGTGAAATTCATATTAACGAGGAATTTCATAAAAGCCCCTATAGTCCAATCATATGGTGAATTTGGATTAGATCTCTTTATTTCCTCGTAGGTGATATATCCAACAGTTCCCATAGTTATAAGTGTCAGTGCTCATTGTGGAACACTTGCCCAAGGTTTAGAACTTGCCGTCACAGCAGTAGAAAGACTTTTTCCGATTTGATCTCCCCAATCACCTTTTACCGGCTGGAATCATTTTTCTGATTTGGTAAACCAAATTTCCATGATCTTACGAGCATTAATGAATGGTATGCGTGGGATATTCGCTATAGCAGCAGCGCCTGTTTTGAGTATTCACCCTGGCTGTACTTCTCGAGTGGCAAGTTCCCAAGCAATCTTTACTGCTTTAGTATCTGTGAATTTTGCGAGGTGCTGATTCACCGTTTTGGCAGCCTCATCTGCTACTGCATGTGCCTGGGCTTCACTCAAATGCACTGCACTATGTGCTTCTGGAGATTTCTTCTTCGGTGCTGGAGGAGGTGCAGCATGATAATCTGCTGTTGCTGGAGCTGGTGGAGCTTCTGGAGGAGACTTCGGAGGCTCGGGAGCAGGCTCGTGAGCTGGTTTTGGGCCTTGGGCTGGAGCAGGTGCTACTGGATCTACAACTGGAACAGGCGCGACAGCTGGTCTTGCTGCTATCTGTGCTTTTACTCCTTCAGGAATGAAGGTATTGTGTGCTGTAGCAAGGTCCCATTCTATTTCAGTGAGACTTTTCGGTATGCTTCCTTGTGGATTTCCATCTTTCAGAACGATGAATTTATTGTCTGGTCTTGCCTCAAGGACATACCCATTCCCTACATCATATGATACTGGGGTTTCTGTAGGCTTCGGCGCTGGCTTCGCAGCAGGGGCAGCTTTCGGAGCAGGGGCAGCAGGGGCAGCAGGTGCAGGAGCATTTTTCGGCACTGGTGCTGTCGGTACTACTGCTTTGACATCATGGGCAAGATCCGCAGTTTCCTTTTCTACTGCTTTCAGAGTTTCTTTTGCGCCCGCTACATCTCCCGTTACTGCTTGAGCACGAGCTCTTTGCATATTATTATCCAGAGCAACGGCTCTCTCTCGGAGTGCTCACTTCATTCCCAGTAGCATAGGAAGGAGTGCCCAAGCAAGATTATTTCTTACCGTTTCAGGAAGGGAAATATTCGTATTTTGTTCCCACGCTCGTGCATAGTCAGCAGAAACCCCGAGTGCTACACCTCAAGTAGCATCAAGGGTTATACCACTCAGCCTTGCAAGTGCTGTTCCATTTTTCATGAAGATATTTGCTCATTTTGCGAGAGCTCACCCAGCACCGAATGTTACCATATTAATACCGAGCTCTGTCCAGGTTTCGCGATCATTTCCAGCCCTTCATTTTGTCGCGATCATACCAGCGGTCGATACGACACCACCCAGTATTGCTCATCAGAGTATTGCTCCAGCTCATCCTGTCGCTGGAGTCGCTGCAAATGCGACTACTCCTGCCGCAGTGGAGCCGATCATGCCGATACTTTGCCAGAATATATCTCTATTTCTTGCCTTTAAATCAAGCATATCTGTCGTTCCCATGGTGAATATAAGCATATCAAGCGCTTTATATCAAGAAGGATTCGCAAATGTTGTATTTTTGTCTCTGAGTTTTGTGATAACTGTTTGAAGACCTCGTTCATAGTCGGCATATACTGTATTATATACAACATCGAATTCTGATCGAACTCGTGGATTTGCGAGGATTTGTCCAAGCTGGAATCCTGCTCTCAGATCCTCTTGGATTTTCTTCTGGAGTTTCGGATTATAGGTAGCAAGTGCACGAAGTACTTCTTCGGTACCAGGCTTTCTCGGAGGAGTGATCTTGAGTCGAGCAAGATCATCTTTGATAACAGAAAGAGCAAGATCTACTGAGAGATCGTAGTTCCGATAATGTCGATTCTTTATACCTGAATATCCATCACTGAAATACCGAGCAACTTCTAATACTACTCCATTATATTCCTCTTTTGTTTGATCAGATATTTTTTTTCCTTCAAATTCGATGAGTACTTTTTGTAGTGGAAGAAGTGCATCATTGATTGCTTTTTTATATTGCTCTATTTCAGCTGGGGTATCAAATATCATTCCTGTTTTTTCTGATACTGCTTTATAAACTCACTGAAATGCTAAAGCTTTTTCTCGAAGTTTCTTGAGTAAAAGTTCTTCTGAAATCACTTCTTGAGATCTTGGTCATCCTGTCGGTCAAGCCGGAGCAGCTGGCGGCGCCCCTGGAGTCCCCCCTGATCATGGCCTATTTCCAGGTATCGGAGCTGGCGTATTTCTTCATGGAGGACCTCCTGGAGTCCAGATAGGTTCAGGAAGGGTCGATCCTCCATTGGGCAGAGTAGGAGTTCCGAAAAGTGCAGAGATAGTCTCCTCTCCGACAAGTCCATCAGTTCCGTATTTCGCATTTTTTATCGTCTTCTGAAAAGCGAGGACCGCATCGAGGGTCGCCATATCGTATACTCCCGTGATTTCTCCAGTATAGAATTTTTTTGCTTTGAGAGCGCTTTGAAGAGCCCCGATATCTTTTCCATAGAGTGCGAGTTTTTCTTTTGCGTATCCTTCGAGTTCTTTTAGTCCATATTTGACTCCTTCTCTCCCTACTGGTGAGGTAGCACTCGGTGCATTTACTGAAGGATTCGGACTATTTATGAGCGCGCTTGATGGAAGATATTCGCCCGTTCCACGAGCGACGATTTTCCCTGTTTCTTCAGATCCAAATACAATCTCAATCTTTGAATTTGAACTCGAAAGCTTATTTGCGACATCACTCTTACTGCTTTCAAAAAGTTCTTTCACTCGCGTCTCTCCCCTTGGAATTCCAGAAAAAATAATGGCATCATTACTAAATTCGAATGATCCTCTTTTTATATCAGAAGGGAAAGTAAAGTCGAATCTTTTTCATCCGAGGGTGAAGCTATTTTGATCGACTTCAAGGGGGAATCGATATTTTTTCCCATCTTGAAGGACCGTAAGTGGCTCAGATTTCTTCCCTGATACAAGACTCATAAATCCCTTTTTGATCGCTTCATCGAGAGAGAGGGTTTCTCTTTGATTTTCTGCTTGTGTCCTCGGAACTGCAGGTCACTCGACGAGTACTCGAGGACTGAGCTCTCCCGTACGAGATACATGGACGAGATTTCCTTGTATGCGGATATCTTTCCCATCGAGGATATCTTGGAGGTATTTATCGAGGAATTCTTGCTTCTTGATAGGCTCACTGTAGGTGGTAGCTTTCCCATCCATCGTGAAAGGAATATAGAGCTTATACTTGTCCATACTGATAGATCCCACTTTGATTCTTTCTCCGACCAGTGAGTGTTCCTTCGATCCTATGACGATCTTATTGTCTTTGAGTGTGACAGAAAGCTCATAGATATTATTCCCTTCGCTGTATCGAAAAGTGAATGGCGTAGAAGTTGCTGTGAGAAAGGCTGCACGCAAAGCGTCTTTGTAGGATACTTTCATGGATTCGATACTCTTTTGTTTGAGGGTCTCATACATACGAAACCACTCTCGCAGAAGAGCTACTGTAGCATCATCTCTCTGTGAATCAGATCGATCTTGCCGCCCATGTTCCGCAAGGGCAAACTGATTGAGTCATTCGATATCTGCAAGACTGAGTCATTGTCCTCCATTTTTTACGGCTTCACGGAGATCTCCGAGATGTTTCCATTTGAGCTCATCTTTCAGCACAGCAGTAGCTTGTGTAGAAGTTTTCAGATTTGCCTCATAGAGAGTTACGAATTTCGTATAGAGGGTGGTTATCTCCTCTGACTCTCCTCATTTCTGTAAAGCTTTTTTGACTTTTTCATATTCAGCCTTTATTTCTTCCTGATTGAGATTTCGAGAAGTTTTTGTGTTATCTATACCCATTTCGACAGCTGTTTGAATGAGAGATTTGTTCGGATGATCAGAGAAAAACATATGTGAAAAATTAGAGGTTTACCCTTTCACCCTACCATATTTCTGCTTTTTCCGCAAATATTTGAGAGAGTTTTCGAGGTTCTATGCGAAATTATAGATAAATGCCCTATTAAATCAAATTAATCACTCTATTTTATGGAAGTCAATACCTATTTTTGTATCGAATAGATTGACAATACAATTTAAAGTAATTTAAATACATATTTTCATTTGCTTTTTTTCTTTTCTCTGTATACTCGGCGCGAACCAAAAATAGTATCTTCTGAGATCCTATTCTTCGCCTTTATTTTTAGCCCTAGCTTTCCCTCCCATGAAATACCGCAATATTGCGATCATCGCCCACGTAGACCACGGTAAGACGACCCTCGTCGATGCCCTCCTTCGCCAGTCTGGTACATTCGCAGCCCATGAGCAAGTCGATATCTGTGTCATGGACTCCAATGACCAAGAAAAAGAACGTGGTATCACGATCTACGCAAAGAACACTGCCGTCATGTACAAAGACGTAAAGATCAATATCGTCGATACTCCAGGGCATGCGGATTTCGGATCTGAAGTCGAGCGAGTACTGCGTATGGTAGACTCTGTATGTCTCGTCGTCGATGCCTACGAAGGTCCTATGCCACAGACGAAGTTCGTACTCAAAAAAGCTCTCGAACTCGGACTCAAGCCTATCGTCGTGATCAATAAGATCGATAAGCCTACGGCTCAGCCAGAAGCGGTCGTCGACATGCTCTTCGATCTCTTCGTCCAACTCGGAGCGACTGACGAACAACTCGATATCACTGATGGGCGTATCGTCTATGCGATTGCTCGCGAAGGTATCGCTATCCGAGATATGAAAGATGAGCGTGTGAATATCCACCCACTTTTCGATACTATCCTCGAACAAGTTGCTGAATCAGCAAATGATACTACCAAGCCATTTAAGATGCAGATCGCAAACCTTGCATATGACAACTATGTCGGACGTATGGGTGTAGGACGTGTGTATGAAGGAAAGGCGAAAGTCGGACAAAGTGTGACCATCGTCGGAAACGACGGTGCTCGCCGAAATGGAAAAATATCAAAAATCTATACATCACTTGGGCTCAAGAAGATCGAAGTGGATGAAGGAGAGGCAGGAGACATCATCACGATCGCTGGTATCCCAGATATCTATGTAGGTGAGACCGTATCGACTGATGCGAATGTCGTGGCTATGCCAGCGATCACCGTCGATGCTCCGACACTCAAGATGGAATTCATGGTAAATGATTCTCCATTTGCGGGTAAGGAAGGAAAATTCGTAACTTCTCGCCAGATTCGAGAGCGTCTCGAAAAAGAAATGGAGATGAATGTGGGTCTTGCGATCGACTTCGAGAACTCTGATGGAAACAGCTACAATGTTTCAGGTCGCGGAGAACTCCACCTCTCAGTACTCGTTGAGACGATGCGTCGTGAAGGATTCGAGCTTCAGGTGGGATGTCCTCAGGTGATCTTCCACGAAGTGAATGGGAAGAAACAAGAGCCGATCGAGAATGTCGTGATGTGGGTTCCAGAAGACCGATCTGGTACCATATTCGAAATGCTTGGAAAAAGAAAAGGAATCTGTAAAAATATGAATACCGTGAATGGTATCGTGAATATGGAGTTCGAGGTGCCTACTCGTGGACTTCTGGGGTTCCGCTCACGATTCGTGATCGAGACGAAGGGAGAGGGTATCATCTACTCTTCATTCTCTCACTACGATGAGTTCCGTGGAGCGATCGAGAAGCGAGATGTCGGATCGATGATCTCTGGTACTCCAGGACTCTCTATGGCATACTCACTCTGGAAACTCGAAGAGCGTGGACCGATCCTTATCGAACCAGCAGTCGAGCTCTACGAAGGGATGATCATCGGAGAACACCTGAAGGGTGGAGATCTCGTGGTGAACGCGACGAAGAACAAGCAACTCACGAATATGCGAGCCTCTGGTACTGATGAGGCGATCCGTCTCACTCCGATCCGCAAGATGACCCTCGAAGACTGTCTCGACTATATCGCTGAAGATGAGCTCGTCGAAGTCACTCCACTCTCACTTCGCCTTCGCAAGAAGTGGCTCACGGAAGGGGAGAGAAAGAGAGGAGGAAAATAATATCTGTACAAAACGAATCTCCTGCTATAATGGTAGGAGATTTTTATTTGATATTTCTTTCACTTTTTGCTTATGTGAGACTATCCTTCTGACTGTCCTGAGTCTCGAAGAGTCGAGTATAGTGATATATCGATGATACAGCATACTCAAGGTCAGTATGTAGCCAAATCACAGCAATTCTGTGATGCTCTAGATACGCGACAACTAGGTATAGGAGTATCGAGAGCAGTATATAATGGCATACTTGGATGGGAATCACAGCAAGAGTAGGAATTTTGATAGATTATAAAAACCCCTCGATCGAGGGGTTTTTATATTATTTCCATTGGCGTTTTTCGATACGATCAAAGGTCGTACCAGCATCGGTCCAATATTCCATTTCACCATCGACGAGAACTTTCACTCGCTCTGGAGAACGTTCGAGATCCATATACCCTATCAGTATACCCACCTTTCCGTCTGGATTACGCACATAGACATTAAACCCCAGAGTATACTGTGCGAGAGTACTCACACTCGCTCATCGAAGAGATGACTCCAGTCCGCCGTCATCATTCGTGGCTTCATCTGATCATGCAAATATCATAGATTCAAAATCTGGGAGCGGACCCCATCATTTGTGGCTGAGTATGACACGAGAGACTCTCGAAGTCGTATTTTGGTGAACCGATCAATTTGTTTTTCCTCATGTCTGTTTTGGTTGTACACTATTCTCAGACTCTCGCAAAAGTCTATATGCATAACTCTCTACACTACGATATTCCTCTGAAGCGCTCTTATGTCCTCGGTGATATTGGTCTCTGGCTCATGAAGTAGCAAGATTCATGATGGTTGTCAACGGATGGACGAGTGAATGTTCTGGATCTTGGAATTTACATTTTTTGAGTATTTCGATCACGACTCTTCCTGAGATAGCAGCACCTGACTGTACATAATCACTCAAAGTTTCTATGAGTTGATCCCAGCTCGGAGATTCCAGGGATTCGAGATCACTAAAACTGAGAATATCGACGGACGGCGTGCGAAGTGATACCATAAGTATTATATAGTTAATAATAATTATATAATACATGTAATAATTTTTTGTCAAACTTATTTTGGCTTTCATAAAATCCCGTAAAGCCAGGCTACTCGAAAAAAACTTGACTTCATAGACTTTTCCTATAGAATCCGCACGAAATTTCTATTCTTATCCATTTTCCCATGATCTGCTTTGCCGTCCGTAAAGAATCTGAGTCTTCTGAGAAACTCCTTATGCGTTATAAGAAGTCATTCTTCCAGACTCGTACCGCTAACAAGCTCAAGAACTCTCAGACTCACTCTCGTGATCTTTCGAAGAGAAAGGTTCGTGAGCAAGCGATCGTTCGCGAATACTATCGTGCTGTTTCGAAGAAATCCGTGTAATTTTGAATCAAAAATGTATTCAAAAATCCCCTTCTCGGGGATTTTTTATTGATATTCTTATTTATGGTGATGAATATGGTGTTTTTCGCATTCGATCTTCTCGATCACATTATCATGCACCTCAGTAACCCGAAGGATGAGACGACCGACTAGGCCTTCGAATATGATCTCCGTACCCACTGCAGGGAACTCTTCTTCTTCTGCCATAGCGACGTAGGCGAGTGGCTCACCGATATATCCTTCTGGAATACCATAATCTTCAGCATTGATATCGTATTCTTCGATGATATCATCTATGAGGACTGTCCCGACTGCCTCGATTTTGCCTCATTTGTGTCGACGCATATAGATTTCTTCTTTATCTTTCTCATCTTTTATATCCCCGAACACTTCTTCAAGGACATCTTCCATCGTCACGACTCCCGCAGTCCCTCCATGTTCATCGAGGACGAGAGCGATATGGCGACGAGACTTCTGGAATTTTTCGAAGAGATCATCGAGTGGCTGAGTGAGGGGCACTTTCATGATTTTTTCGAGTGCGAGAGACTTCAGTTTTGCTTTTCCATGACCTTCTTTTTGCAGTTTGAATGCTTCACGAAAAGTTATCACATAGTCGACATCATCGGTCGTCTCACCGCAGACAGGCACACGAGAATGAGAAGATTCCATCAGGAACTCACATACCTCATCGACGGTATCCTGTAAAGAGATAAATTCGACATTCACTCGTGGTGTCATGACTGAGTCAGCAGTAGTCTCACCAAGAGAAAGAAGATTTTTGATCTGTCGCCGCTCATCTGCTTCTACTGCTCATCCTTTATGAGACATATCGATAAATGCATCGAATTCTTCTTCTGTAACCTCAGTATGCCCATGGAAATCGATCTTTCCTCAGAGAATCCACCCGAGTCCTCGCATGAAAAATGCTACGAGCCACGTAAGGGGAAGACATATCCATACAAGAACTTGATATATAGGTGCGACCTTCAGTGCGACCGTATCAGAAAAGCGAACTCCGATGATCTTCGCAGCAATCTCTCCAAAAAGCAGGATCGTCAGAAAGGCAAATACATAAACGATCGTCGTCGCCAGATGATCAGAGAGGCCAAATACTCGGATCACCTCAGGAGTGATGTATTTCTCTGCTACGAGCGTCGGTCCACTCGTAACCAAAAGTGTTCCGATGAGATTCGTCACAAGCAGTTGCTCATTTCTTTTCTTGAGACGATTGAGTGTACGAGCTCAGAATTTTTTTTGTTTGATCCAGCCATCGAGTTTATGCTGACTCACGGACATGAGTGGGATCTCCGTCCCGGCGAAAAAGGCAAGACAACCAACAAGAGTAAAAAACAGCACTAAGGGTAAGGGATCCAAGGGAATGAGAATTAAAGATAAAAATTTGAGGTGATTATAGTCATAATCGACAAAAAATCAAAAAAGAGCATATTAAGATTTCTTCGTGAAGGAAAGAAAATATACGAGGAGGATCATATGTGATAGTACGAAGACATTGAGTGAAAGAAAAGAGAGTCCGAGCATCAGTCCCACCTTCGATGCATGATCGAGGTGCTTTAAGCGAGAGAGGGTGACATATACAAAAAATCATACACCGATGACTCCATACATACTGAGGATATCGATAAAAATATTATGAGAAGAATCAATAATCATATTAGGTGGAAAATATGCATCGATCTCTGGCGCTCGAATAAAACTAAAATACCGTATGATGGCATCTGGACCATGTCAGAACAAGATAGCGATCATACTATCCAAACTTCCCAAAAAGGTATGCTTCATGAGGACGAATCTTGATGTAAGAGAAAGCCACTTTTCTGTTCCCGCAAAGAAAAAGTAGACCGAAGCTCCCCCTAAGATGATAATAACTGGAAAGAGTAGATGTATCTTCTTTGGTATAATCTTCTTCCCAAAAAGATAGAGACTATATGCCAAAAGTAGTCATATCCCGATCATACTTTTGGTCGCGATAATCCCGGATCAGAGAGCGATAAAAAGTATATACTTCAAAACTCCTCTCATCTGAAAGACGATAAGTGGTAAAATCATGAGGAGATATCCCGCCACATAGTTCGGATTTCCGAGGGTACTCGTACTGCGTACCTCTCACCAACTCCCTTCTACGCTATAGATAGCTCCAGTGAAGATATTGTACCCGAGTATTTCGATCAGAGCTACGAGAGCGACGATACTTCCAGTACCGATGATGGTATATCCGATTTTTTGAAGCTCGGATTTCTCGAGAAAATGAAGGAGTATATAGAGCCATATGAGTCCGGTTGGGAGCAAAAGCCCATGTTGTTTTTCTCCTATACCCAAGAGGAGATCTCAGTAATGTTCATACGGATAGATCCAGAATGCCAAGAGAAAAAAGAGAAAACATCCAGAGAGGAAATATTTATTTTTTTTATATTCTCACATAATCTTCCTTCATTTTTGAGTATTTGTAAAAATTTCTATCGACGCTAATACAAGTAAAATCAGGAAAAAATGCATTTTAATTGATTCAAAATGTCCGATATTGTTATCGATAATAAAATCCGCTCAAAATCTCGCAAAAGTATGAGAGAATATAAGCGGTATGATGGCAAATATACCAAGAATCAGGTACATACATTTCGTCAAAAATTCAAATAAAAAGAAATAGCTCGGTATATAGTTTTCTGGTGCCCCCGACAAGAATCGAACTTGTGTCTAAGCCTTAGGAGTGCCTTGTTCTTCCACTAAACTACGGGGACGGAAATATTCATATATACTCCAAAATTGTACTCTAATATCTGATTTTTGACGTCCTGATTCTATGAAAAAAGCTTTCTTTTGCAAATAGGTTTGCTCGTATAAGGGTTTTCACTAAAATATAGCCATTATAATTTCTCTTTATGCGAAAAATCGAAGCCTCTGTCAGTGAACACAAAGAAATCAAAAAAATGCCGACTCGCAGAAAAGTCGCTATCGAAGCTCTTACTCCTGAACAAATAAATAGAGTAGAAGGTCTCATCGATGCTATCGGATCCGCTGGTCTCGATGAATTTATGGAATATATACACTCCCCATGGAAGATGCTTTGGCCCAACTTTGTGGCTGGTATTGCTCGTGGATTCGGAGCGCTCGTCGGAGTCGCGCTCGTGCTTGCTGGTATAGGATGGATATTTGCGATTACTGTCGATCTTCCTTTGATCGGGAAACGACTCGAACCCTATGTCGATCGTGCACAAAAAGAACTCAATCATTATATCGAACAAACCAATTATAGTGATGAATTTAAGTCTCTCGATAGTACGCTTCGAAACCTTGATACGACGATGAAATCTATCGAGAAAAATACTACTCCTAAAAATTAAACATGATCCGAATCGGATTTTTCGGCACACCGACCCTCGCTCGAGATGTCCTTCTTGATATTCTTTCTACTTCCGATATGGAGGTAGTATGCGTCGTGACCAATCCCGATAAACCCTGGGGAAGAGATCAGATGATGCGATCTACGCCTGTCCATGAGCTTGCAAAGGAACGAAATATTCCCGTATTTACTCCGACAAAAATTCGAGAAAATAGTGAATTTTTCGAGGCACTTCAAAATTTCGAATGTGACTACTTCATCGTGGTTGCTTATGGTCGTATCTTACCGATAGAAATTCTGGAAATCCCGAAGAAAAAGTCCATCAATATCCATGGCTCTATCCTCCCGAGGTATCGGTGAGCTTCACCGATACAATCAGCTCTTCTTTCTGGAGAGAAAGAAACTGGCGTAACAATCATGGAGATGGATGAAGGGATGGATGAAGGAGACATATTAAAAATTCGAACCATTTCTCTCGATCCAAAAGAAACTTCCGAGACTCTTTTCGGGAAATTTTCTGAAATCTCTGGGCCAACCCTCATCCAGACACTCCGAGAACTCGAGACATGAGGTATCACTCCACTGCCACAAAATGATGAAGATGCGACCTACTGTAAAAAAATCGAAAAAGAAGATGGGCTCATAGATTGGAATCAAAGTGCAAAAAATATCTACCATATGTGGCAAGCATTTACTCCTTGGCCCGGGATTTATACTCTTTTTGAAGACAAGAGGCTTCTCTTAGAATCCGTATTTTTTATTGATGAATCTCGCAAATGAGAAAAACCTGGAACAGTGATTCGACTCGATAATGGGATAATTGGTATTATCTGTAGCGAATGAATCTTGACACTTGACCAAGTAAAATTAGAATGAAAGAAATCACAGAATATAAAAGATTTTGTGAATGGACATAAAGAATTTATCTCTTCAGTTTTATAAAAGTGACTTTCCTCGATCACCTTAAACCAAAACAATATAGTGCAGGAACTGAGTTAGTTTTTACAACCATAAGTTGATTATATGGATCAATGATAGGAACATTAATTGCTGCTGTTGTAGAGTGAAAAGCTATGGTTACTCCTGAGCTAGAGTTCCCTATTCAGGTAGGCTCTATAGCAGTATGAGTAGTTATATTTTGATTCCGTAGAGAAATTTATGAGATTATTAAAAGAGTATTCGGGAATCAAACTGTACCAAATAACTCTAGTTCAGATACTCTAAATATTACTGTAAATATTCGATCTGAGACAAATCTCTGGAATCAACTTGCTCTATGAATAATTACTTGAGACAAATTCGATGAAGAAATGAGAAAATTACAGAGTTAAAAAGCTTCAGAGTAAGACTTATGTAAAATCTCCAACAATATTTCTTAACTATTCAAATATGTCTACTAATATCGGTATCTGAAATATACCTGATACTGACGACTTAATAGAAGTTTCAGAATCTATAGCTAATGTTGCTGATAAAATCATAGAATTTCTTAATACAAATCCTACCTCCGTAAAAGTAATTACTTTCGTACAGAATTTATTTCGACCAATTCTATAATGCCCACTCTTTTTTCTAAAATCATCTCATGAGAAATCCCTTCATACAAAATCTATGAAGATGAGTATGTGTATGCTTTTCTCAATATATATCCACATGCTCCTGGACATATCTTGATCGTTCCCAAAATCGAGATAGATCATATCGCCGATGTCCCTGAGCCGTATTATAGTGCCGTCTTCCAGGTAGCGAAAAAACTGACTCCTATACTAAAAGAGGTCAGCTGATGTATACGTATATGTAGTATGTTTTCTGGATTCGAAATTCCTCATGCCCATTATCACTTGATACCCTGTATGACTGGGAAAGAACTCGAATTCTCCTATGCCAAGCCTGCAAAACCTGAAGATCTTGAGGTGATGCAGAAAAAAATCTGAGAATATCTCATGTAAGATAGCAAAAAAACATCTTCCATCTATCTCCCCTATTTTTCTCCTCTTATGTTCACGATCGCACTCAATACTATTCGCGAACTCATTCGCAATAAGTTTTTCTCTCTCATACTTTTTCTTGGAGTCATATTTATCATGATCTCTTTTGCTCTAGAAACGCTCGCGCTCGGAGAGCTCAAGCGTGTACTTTATGATTTTGGATTATCATTCATTGAACTCACTGGACTTGCTGTGATACTTTTTCTTGGATGAGGCATGATTGCTCGTGAGATCGAAGGACGTACGATATTTCTCATGCTTTCGAAGCCTGTCTGACGATCCTCTATTTTTCTCGGGAAGTTTCTCGGGTTCTCTGTCGTCGTAGTGACCATGGTAGCATTCCAGAGCCTACTTCTTATCGGACTTCTTTTGTTGAAATGATTTGAGCTTGATCCTCTCATTTTTTCTGCGATTATCGGAATTCTCTTAAAACTATTTTCACTCTTAGGCATTATACTTTTCTTCTCAGCATTTACTTCACCGATGATTGCGATGTTCCTCACGGTCGCAAGTTATATCATCGGACATGGAGGATATACTGTACTTGATTATGCGATTTGGAACAATAACTCTGTCATGTGGTATATCGCTAAGGGAATACTTATACTTTTTCCGAATCTCGAATCACTAAATCTCAAAAATTATGTCGCTACAGATGCTCCTGTAAATCTGATAACATGGTGGATTGGCTATGGTTCTTCGGTAGTATACATTATCATACTGCTTTTTCTCGGTTCGCTTATTTTCTCGAAAAAATCATTCGATAATGCATAAAAAGGATCATCCTGATTATCCATGAGAATATATCACTGGTAAAGTGATATATTTTGGACGTGAATTCATCGTGACGCCAGATGTCCTCATCCCTCGACTTGAAACTGAGAGCCTTGTTCGAAGAGCCCGAAATCTCCTCGATATGCAAGATTTTGATGTCATAGTAGATATCGGAACTGGATCAGGGATTATTATCACTTCTATAGCAGATAAAACCCATAATACTAAACTCTACGCTCTCGATATTTCCTCCCATGCCCTCCATGTCGCCAAAAAGAACTTTAACCATCACCATAAACATCATAGACAGTATAATCTTTGCCACTTCATTCAGATGGACTTACTAGAAGGATTCGAGGAATATATTTGAGAAAAACCCCAGAATATACTTTTCCTCACCAATCTCCCCTATATTAAGTGATGAGACTGGGGGAATATGAGTGCTGACACACGATTCGAGCCTGAAATTGCACTCTTTGGAGGAGAAAAAACTGGTTTTGAGATGTATGAAAGACTCTTTGCACAGCTTTGGGCATTGAATATTGAACATTGAACCCTTATTATCGAGTTTGGTTTCGATCAACGAAGGATCGCTGAGGAAATAATCCAAAAATTTGACTGGAACTATGAATTCTTCGCTGATTATGCTGGGATAGAGAGATTTTGTGAGATTGAAATGAAATGAATTGACTTAATATAATATATATAGTATAATAATTTAAATAATTACTATTATACTCCATACTATGGATAAGCTTAATATCCAATCATTCCCACTTCCAAGAGAAATTGCACTCGCACTTGTCAAAAGTCCAGAGCAAATTGAAAAATTTTGTAGAGAGCTCGTGGAACGATGAATGAATGGTGATTTCTCAAGCCCAGTGACAGAATATATGCTAAAGATGAAGAAAAAGAGGCACGGTGGTATGGAGCAGCTACACGAAAGAACCATGAGCGCTCCCGTTCCATGAAATTTTTCTTCCGTATTTTGAACTTCCTTAAGTGAAGGCTATAGAAATAAACTTAGGGAAAAAAGATGAATTATAACTGAACAAGATTATAAAGAGGATAGGATACCTACTTTTACTGGACCTATATGACAAGAACTCTGACTCATCATAGTAGAGGAGTTTAAATGAGATCAAAAAGCACTTTCTGAAATAGGGAGAGCCTGGAAAGAGTATATTCCTCGGGATTATAACTATGCTTCACCCGTACTTTTTAGGGTAGTTGAGCTATCAGATGATTTGGATTTGTTAGAAGAACTCAGATTTGTCCGAGATCGAAGAGATAATGGTGAATCTGATCCTACTGGGTTAAGAGAAGTCGCGCTTGGAAAGGAGGAAAACCCCTTTCTTCAATTGATAGAAGAGAGGATTGGTAAGGTGAAGGTCGGCTCAGTATGAAGAGTAACTCGAGGTAGGCTCGAAGATGTTATGCTGGGGAAGTAAATTGAAAAATAAAAAAAATCCCCTCAAATTTGAGGGGATTTTTTTTATTCAGCCGTTTCCTCTTTTGGATCGACTTCCTTTCCTTCGATGGTCGTAAGAGAGATACGATACCCAAGGAGATCTCCGGCGATATTAATATTGGTTCCACCGCGTCCGAGGACTTTTGCTTTTTCTTCATCTTTCACGGTTGCTCGGATGATCGTATTTTCTTCATCTATCTCGATATCTTCGACCGTTCCTGGGATGAGGGCACGACGTACCATTTCTTTTTGATCTGTTGTATAATTAAGAATATCGATCTTCTCTCAGAAGAGTTCATCGACGATACCACGGACTCGCATTCCCTTTGGTCCGATGAGACATCCAGCTGGATCGACATCTTCTTCATCGGAAGCGACGATGATCTTCGTCTTGACGCCTGCCATACGAGCGATAGAGACGATCTCGACTGTACCCTCTTCGAGTTCTGGAGTATTCATCTCAAAGAGTTTCACGACGAGTTCCTTATCCTTACGAGAGAGTATGACACGAGGTCCAAATTCTGGATCAATCTCGACTTTACGAACATAGAGGTACATACGTTGTCCTGGTGCGTACTTATCTTTGCTATTTTGTTCACTCTTTGGAAGGACGACTTGGTTGCCGTTGTATTCAAATACGACACGGTTTTTCTCGACGAGTTCAACACGAAGATTCACGATCGTATCTTCCTTATCTCTAAAAAGATGGTAGAGTTTCTCTTTCTCTGTTTCTTGGATCTTTTGGACGATTACTTGTTTCGCTGCCTGTGAAGCGATACGTCCGAATCCTTCAGAATTGAGAACTTCATCAGAAACATCGATCTCGACGGTATCTCCGAGAGAGAACCCACTTTCTTCACCTCCGACATCTTCGAGAGAAATTTCGATATCTGGGTCTTCTACCGATTCGACGATCGTCTTCTCGACTGATATCTCGACCGCTCCTGTAGAAATATCGAGTTTGACATTTACATTCGCATCCTTGGAAGCGTAGTCTTTCTTATATGCTGTCTTGATAGCATGTTCGATGATCTCGACGAGACGTTTCTTATCGATTTTCTTTTCTGCTGAGATTTGATTGATGGCTGCTTCTATTTTTGCAAGATCGAACATAGACGGAAAGGGTTAAAAATTGGGGTAAAAAAAAGACTCGCTCGCGTGAGCAGGTCAGTTTTTATTTACTTAAAAAGATTATATGTGAAATAGTATGAAATGCAAATCTTTCTTTTGATGGAAATATTGACTTTCAAAAGAAAATAAACACTTTATAAGTACAATTATTTTTCTTCTATGATTCATTCGCTTATTGACTCATTAATCTCCTACTTCGGCACTCTTGGCTATATGGATATATTCATCCTTATGGCGATGGAGTCTTCGATCATCCCTGTTCCATCAGAGCTCGTCATGATCCCTGCAGGGTGGATTGCTGCGTCAGGAACGCTCGACCCCTATATTGCTACGCTTGTCGGTGGTATAGGTTCTGTCGTCGGTGCTACGGCGAATTATTTCATCCTTGGAAGATTTATCGGCAAGCCATTTCTGCGAAAATATGGGAAATATATCCTCATCACCCATGAGAAGTATGATCGAGCTGAGTCACTCTTCCTTCGCAATCAAAATCTCTATACATTTCTTGGACGGCTTATCCCGGTAGTCCGTCACCTTATCTCGATTCCTGCAGGGATTTTTCGTATGCCACTTCTCCCATTTTGGGGCATCACTTTTCTTGGGGCAACTCTCTGGTGTGGTATACTGGTAGCCCTCGGCTGGTTTTATGGCCAATCTGTTCTCGATCTCGTCATGGAGTATCTTCATGAATTTAAGCTCATCGGTATACCCATGATCGTCATATACTTTATCTGGAAAATTTGGAAAAAGAAGAAATAGTCTATTTCTAAAAAACGGTGAATTATGAAATCATAATTCACCGTTTTTTTAATATAAAGCCTCTAGAGTCACTCCATTTCCATAC
>JAYVIJ010000043.1:0-68464 GCA_043770315.1 Candidatus Altimarinota bacterium
ATATCCTTCCGCTGCACCAAGTACTATAACGGGTATTGGAGCTATCCGTAAGTATGTCTGGCGTTATGATAATGGAGGTGTAGCACCTACTCTCGCTTCATGTCTTGCAGGAGGAACAGCATTTAACGATAATGATATCATTACTCTCTCTCGTGAATGAGATCATACCTTATATATGTGTGCACAAGATGTTGCATGAAAACAAAGCGCACTCTGGTCTGGAGTCTATCGTCTCGATAAGACTTCACCTACAGGAACCATAGATTACTTCGATGGATGGACAAATGCATTCAATACACAGATAATAAATATTACGACAGATGATGTCCTACCAGCAGCGTGAGTCGCAGTATCATGAGTGCTCCACTATACACTAGAAGTTTCTGAGGCAAGTGATAGTCCAGGATTTGTTGCATGGGGTCTTTATGCTCCAGTTGCATGATGTATAAATCGTTCCCCCCTTCTTCTTACTTGTCCGCTTCCAGCTCTTAGCAATCATACAGCGTATAGATATCGACTTATCGTGACGGATATCGCAGGGACCCCCCCTACTACAATAGTTTGAACTGATATCCTAAAAATAGATACGACTATTCCAGTTCTTGCAGATGTTATTAATGGTAATCCTCCCAACTATCTTGCTAGCACTCCTTTATATGCATTGTCAGTATGAAATGCTCTTGGATCGCCTATCAACTTCATTCAGGTAGACACTGAAAATGAGAATACCTTAGCCCCTGTAGATATATATACTTCAGCAACCTCATTCCTTGCGTTCATCTGGAATATGAGAAATGTAGATAGTGACAGACTCCCTAACGGCGGAAGAGAATATACACTTAATCTTACTGATATTTGCGATGAAGCATGAAATTGTTGGGGTGGGATAGATCCGAAAATACATACTGTCTATGCAAATACGAAAAATATAACTCAGCATGCTGTGATATCCGAAGGCTTAACAGCTGCAGGAAACATCGCTGATGGAACTACGAAGAATCTTACGATAGAGCTTATAGATATTCATGGAAATAAGATCATCCCAGCAACAGGGATAGGAAGGACTATAGATCTGAACTTCGATATCAATAATACCATGAATCTCGATCAATTCAATCGTCTAGGGAATTCAGTATTTCTCAATAGGACAACTGATGCAGCAACATTTCTCAACAGATTCACTACTGGATTAAATTCTCTGGATGGAGAAATATCATCCGATGGAAGGTATACGTATGGGTTTCAGGTATATACGCCTACGTTTAATCAAGATAACCCCCCTGTCTCTGATCCTCTTGCCCAATTTACTATTAATAATATAAACTATGATATAAATAGTGCGACTCTCATAGAAGCTTGAGACACTCCTCAGGCAGGAGTTATCGATGGAGTCTTCCCGATTATCTCTAAATTTAGTCCACTTTTCTCTACGGCAATAGTGTGAGATCTCAGAGATGGATGATTCATAGAGTGAGCAGAGCAAATAAGTGCTATAAGTATAGCGAGACAAGCATCACCTGTTGTCACAGCACTAGATACTTTAGATATTGCATTCTCTTGAGCAAACGTATGATCTTTCCGATTCTATGCCAATACATCATCTCCACCAAGTACAGAAATAGTATGATCATGAAGCCTTTATAGTGCGATTTTTCCATGATCGACTTTCCTCTATTCACAGCTTGTCCAAAGACCAAATACTGTTTCAACACTCTCAAACCTTATGATGTCTACACATCTGAAATATCGCCTCAATGGAAAGTCTATCGTGACAAATTCTAATCTTATAGGTAAATCAAGTTTTCATGATGCTGGACCAGCACCACTTGCTGGAAATCAAGTCGGAATCAAAATTCTTGGATCTATCTGAGGAAAAAATGTCGATGCGATCCTTACAGATCAATTCTCAACATGAGTCAGCGTCTTTAAGGGTACAGATCGAAGTTTAATCCGTCAAGAAATCAAGAAAAATATCGCGCTTGCAACGAGAAATGCTATACTAAGCCCAGTATGAAGTAGCGTTTCGGATCTCAGTAGTCTCCCATGAGGTGCTACTGCGCAAGGAGTATTTATATGACAGCCATGAGATAAATCGATAATGTTGATAGAAAAAAATGGAGGAAATGTTATTCTTGATATTACGTCTCCACTAACGTCAAAAATATCTTGAATCCGTACTTTGGTGGTTCGAGGAGCAAATCTCTTCATAAAGAGCGATATGTACTATGATCCACTAAACCCAAGTATGCTCGGAATTGTTCTTGAAAAAGATATAAATGGAAATGGATGAAATCTCTATATTGATCCAAATATCACAAATGTCGTAGGAACATACATCATAGATGGAAGTGTCATGAGCTATGATTCTGTAAAGGGAATACTTGGATCAACAGGTACAATCGCAGATCTCAAAAATCAACTTCATATATATGGAACGATCGTCAGTGAGAATACTATCGGATGATCTCGTCAAAGTCCACCAAAATGTCCAAACCTCTTGAACGTTGTATGTGCGAATGTCGCAGATTCTCAGAAATATGATTTGAACTACTTAAGACGATACTATATCACTGCTCTTGGTGAGCCATTTGGTGGAGCAAAAGTGATCGGATGAGGTACTTGCCCATTAGGCGCTTGTACCCCTGGAAACCCAAACCTTGTACATAAATTTAGTGATATGACAAATGAATTTTCAAAGTATCCAATAATTATAGAATTTAATCCAAAAATTCAATCAATGATACCTATTGGATTTGATAAAATTTACCAAGATTAAAAAACCCGCCTAGGCGGGTTTTTTGGTTGATTAGTCAACGGTGATTTTTTTTGCATCTTCACTCGTCATACCAGTTTCTGTAATGATAAAATCACGAGATGGATGATAGAATGAAAGCGATTCGGTTCCAATCTCTTTAATGATACTATCAAGTACGGTATCGAGTGGCATTTCGATCTGGGTTCATTTATCCATATCTTTGAGCTGACAGATTCATTTTTTTGCTTCCATGATACCGATGACGATCACAAATCGAGCACCGACACGATTCGCTTTCTTCAGTTGTACTTTGATACTTGGTGTTCCGAGAGAGAGGAGTGAATTGATCCCTCGTTTTCGAGCGTCGATGTTCAGGGGGAGAGCGAGCTTCTTCGCATCATCACCGAGTTGCATGATATAGAGATGGATCTTATCTTTGTTTTTGAGTTTTACTCCCCGTTCCATCATCGCTTCGATGAGTCTCTCTGCACCAAAGGCAAATCCGACTGCGGGAACTTCTGTTTTATATCCGATCGATTTTGCCAGTCCATCATAGCGTCCACCACCACCGAATGCATCTTGTGTCCGACCAGATCCATCTACGAATTCCCATACAGTATGACAGTAGTAGTCGAGACCTCGGACGAGCGTCGAGTCTTCGACATAGGAAACTCCGAGAATATCGAGATATTCTTTTACTTTTGTATAGAATTCGAGTGAATCTTTTTTGAGAAAGTCCGTCATCTTTGGTGCAACTTTGAGGAGTTCTATGACATCGGGATTTTTGCTATCGAGAAGTCGGAGTGGATTTTTCTCGAGTCGAGCAATATCGATCTCATCAAGAAGATGTTTTTTCCCTTCGAAAAATGATTGAAGTTCAAGAAGATATTTTTCTCGTTCTTTCGGAACACCGAGGGAATTGATTTTGATCGTGTAGGTATCAGCAAGCCCGATACCATCGAGGATATTCTTCATGATATAGATCGCCTTTGCATCGAGAATCGGGTCTTCTTCTCCGATGATCTCTGCACCAACTTGGTGAAATTGGCGGTATCGACCTTTCTGAGGACGATCGTAGCGAAAATGTGGTTCGATATAGTAAAGATAGACTGGTTGAGGCTCTTCGAGCATCTGCTCGAGATACGCACGCATAACTCCAGGAGTACTTTCTGGTTTCATGACGACTTCTCGTCCTCACTTATCCGTAAAGTCAAACATTTCTTTCGTCACGATATCGGAACTATCTCCCGTTGAGTGGACGATCAGGCTTTTCAGCTCTAAAATCGGAGTCGTAATACGAGTGAATCCATTGGTACGAAATTCATGTCGTGCGACTTTTTTCAAGAATGTGAAATATCTCTGGTATTCACCGAAGATATCTTGCATGCCACGGACACGAGAAGGGAGTTCCATAAAGGTAATATGAGTAAGAATGATGAAATACGAAAGGAAAGATCAGTATGTGACCAGAAAAGTGAAGAATACTTGAACGAAAATCTCGACGAAACCCTATTGTAGAAGTATATGAAAAAGCAGGGGAAAGGCAAATACATGTCCCAAGACTTGTTTTCATTCTATTTTTCACTATACTTTTATCCATCTTATTTTCAATACAAAAACATGGATTTTAAAAATCTTTCCCTCATAGAACTTTCTGATTTGATCGCATCATGAAAAGCGACTCCAAAAGATATCTATAGATATTTTTTGGATCGAATACAAAAATATAATGAAACCCTCAATGCATTTAATACTCTTCCTTGAGAAGAGTATCCATTGGAGAAAGAAGATTATCTATCGGTGCATCTTCCTATAGCCGTAAAAGATGCATTTTGTGAGAAGGGGATACGTACTACTTCGAGTTCGAAAATGCTCGAAAACTTTGTCCCACCCTATGAATCTACCGTGACAGAGCGTATGAAGGAAGCGGGATTTCTCGCTTTCGGAAAGACGAATATGGACGAGTTTGCTCTGGGATGAAGTGGTGAGAATAGTGCTTTTGGGGCTACGAAAAATCCATGGGATCCGACGCGTATCCCATGAGGAACATCATCTGGATCTGCTGCAGCAGTAGCAGCTGGACTCGTCCCTGCAGCACTCGGTACTGATACTGGTGGGAGTATCAGGCAGCCAGCGAGTATGTGTGGAGTCGTAGGGTGGAAGCCAGGATATGGACGAAATAGTCGATATGGGGTGATCGCAGCTGCATCTTCGCTTGATTCACCTGGGTATCTCACGAAGACCGTGCGTGATGCAGCACTTCTCTATGAGATCACGGCTTGATATGATGCACACGATGCCACATCACTTCAGGAAGAAGTCGTACTTGATCCAAAGATTTGGGAGAGAACAACTCTTGAATGAGTCAAAATCGGTATCCCAAAAGAATATTTTATCGACGGTATCGAGTCATGAGTAAGAAAAGAGATCGAGACAGCGATCGAGCAAGCACGCGAACTCGGAGCAGAGATCATCGATATATCTCTTCCTCATACGAGCTATGGGATATCTGCATACTACATCATCAATCCTGCTGAAGTCGCATCAAATCTCGCAAGATATGATGGCATCCGCTACGGTCATAAGGCAGAATGAGGATTCGATATTTCTCAAAATCGAAGTGAGTGACTTGGACCAGAAGCACAAAGACGCTCTCTTGTAGGATCCTATGTCCTTTCGTCATGATTTTACGATGCGTATTATAAGAAAGCATCATCGGTACGCGAGCTTATCCGTAATGATTTTCATGATGCTTTCCAAAAAGTCGATGTCATCCTGACTCCTACTGCTCCGACCGTCGCATGGAAAATCGGGCAAAAATGAGATGATCCACTCGCACTCTATCTCGAAGATGTATTCACCGTGCCTGCTTCACTTGCAGGAATCCCCGGACTTACTATCCCTGTAGGATATGCATCGCCCAAAGATGATGCGACGATCGATCTTCCTGTCGGACTTCAAATCCTTGGACCAGTACTCGGAGAAGAGAAGTGTCTTATGGTCGGACATGTTCTCGAAAATGCCATGAAAGAAAAAATACAAGCAAAACAGCCAAGAGTATTTTAATTCCTTCAAAGTATGTCTTACAACCTCTTTTACATTGGCATTATCCTTATGGGTATACTAATTGTTTATCTGTGATGGAAAAATTTTATACTACCAATACAATGAAACCAAAGAAAAGCAGCATATTTTTATCTTGCCTGAATGATTTTTGTAGCCATTCTTAACCCTATTTTGAGAGATGAATGGTTATGGTATGAGAAAAATATAACACATCTTCATTTTTGAGTTATACTTATAGCTATATATGGGTGTGGTTTTTATTTCCAGTTTAAGAAGGAAAAAATTTCTTTTTGGAGACGTAAATAATTTATTTATCATTTTTTTCTATGACACCATCTCAAATATTCATCCTTGCGAGTAGTATCGTCGTCATAGCGCTCGGCATCTCTCTCTATTTTTGGATACGGATACGATCTCTGGTATCAGGAAAGACGCAAGTCGCAGCAACTTTCTACGCTCTTTGTTTTGGGCTCTATGTATTCGGACAATCTCTCGTGATCCTCCAATCCCTCAAATATATACGTGGAGGATACGATATCCCGAGTTATGCTTATGCTCTTGCGGCGATCCTTTTTGCTCTTGGGTCATATTATCAGTATAGAAGCATTAAAAAATAATGTCAGCATGGAATCAAATACATCAACATTATGCAAATCAAGATTGGAGTAAAATTCCCTCTCTTTTTTCGTGAGAGGCGCTTGATTTTTTTCCAACATCTGGAAAAATTCTTGAAATTGGCGCATGACTTGGACAAGATAGTCGATTTTTTCATTCTCATGGATACGATATATATTCTACTGATTTTTCGAGTCAGGTAGTCGAACTGAATGAACAACTCAGTATTTCTGAGATCTCATCTGGTCATTATAGAGCTCAAGTACTCGATGTTAGCCGAGATCTTTCTTTTCTAGATGATGAAATATATGACGTCATATATACTCATCTTTCACTGCATTATTTTTCTCAAAGTGAGACACAAGACATCCTCTGAGAATTACACAGAATTTTAAAAAAATGATGAATTATTGCGGTATTATTGAATTCCATAAAAGATCCTGAATATCATTCTGGCTTAATGCTTGAAAAAGACTATTTCCTTATACGAGGAATCAAGAAACGGTTTTTTATAGAGAAATCAGCACACTTACTATTTGATCCATTTTTTTCTTCTCTTCTTTGTGATAATCAAGGAGAAACATATAAAGATAGTGAAAAATGAATCCATAACCTTATCCGATATATATGACAGAAAGTATAATACGATGTCCCTGGTGTGGAGATGATCCTCTCTACGTCAGATATCACGATGAAGAGTGGGGAATCCCAGTACACGAGGATGCGACTCTTTTCGAGTTCCTTACCCTCGAGTGAGCTCAGGCAGGACTCTCGTGGATCACAGTACTTCGTAAACGCGAAAATTATCGAAAACACTTTCATGACTGGAATATCGAAAAAATCGCAAATATGAGCGATGCAGAGCTCGAAAAAATCCTCCTTGATCCATGAGTCATACGAAATCGACTGAAGGTCTATTCTGTGAGGAAAAATGCACAAGTTGCTCGAGAAATTCAAAAAGAATTCGGAAGTCTCGATGCGTATTTCTGGAATTCAGGACAAGAGTTCCCACAGATCCATCATCCAAAAACTATGAATGATCTCACTTCAGAATCAGATACTTCGAAAACTCTCTCCAAAGATCTCAAAAAACGAGGGATGACATTCGTCGGCTCTACGATCATCTATGCTTTCATGCAGGCAGTAGGTATGTTCGATGATCATATCAAGAGTTGTTTTCGAAAGGAAAAAAGCTAATATTATCGCTTCCAAAATGCGAGGATTCGCTCAAATCGGATATACTCAGTATAGGACATATCAAATTTTTTGAGCTTCGTCGCGAGTGGTACTCAGAGATATCTCCAGTGCCATGGCTCGATCTCATAAGCATCGATATACTCTCCATTTTGATAACTCTGATGCCATCAGTATTCATAGGCATGAGCCTGGAACCAGGCGATATAGCGGCGGTACTTCGCATTTTTATAATATTCTTCCTCGGTCGTCGCATCGAATATATCGATCGCGAGACCGAGTTGATGTTCACTATATCCAGGGGGAGCACAGAGAGTCGCATTACATTTTCCGAGATCCCACATTCGCTGTTGGTACTCAGCGCTCCTATATCCACTAATCACGACGAGAGGTTCACCGAATTCTTTATAAAATGCCTTAGCAATAAGTCAGAGGGCATCATGGGCCTCCTTTCGAAGTTTACTTTTTCTTCCAGCTTCTTCTATGTAAGTGAGATCTTCGATCCCGAGAAGATCAGGAGGGATATAGCTCTTATCCGAGAGTCATATATATCGACTCGTGAACACATCGATATCTGTATCTTCACCCTGAGAGAATAGTGATGGAAATATCTCGAGAGTATTTCTGATTTCGGTTCCACTGAGTGTCGCCCTACTTCCGATATCACCAGAACTTGCCTCTGCAAAAAAAGTATACAGAAGCGTGCTGAGTATGATGCTAAATATCCGAAAAAAAAGAGAAAACATGAAGGAAAAATCAGAATCGTAGTGTAGGGGGAACGCCTTAAAAATCAAATAAAAGCAAAAAAATATTGCCTCCAACGGAGACAATATTTTTAAGCTTCCTGAGAGAACTTTATTTAAGGCTGACATCTCAATGTTGCAATTCACCTTCTACCTGGTGCACAGAGTCCACCGCACCAATCTTGAGCACCAGCCAACATAGAATCTCCCGCTGGAGAACAGCTCGTACCCACATAATCCTCATAACCAGTAGAATTATTTCAAAATGAGACTGTTCCATTTAGTCTACATGAACAGCTTTCTGTTGACCAATAATTTGCTACTGGTGCTACATCACAATTCGCTCCACTCCATCCACCACTACAAGTATATCCACACTGAAGTCATCCAGCAGTCCATGCTTGTCCGACACTTGTTGGAGCATTCGCTGTCACAGTACAATGTCATGCAGCGATACATGCAGGACTTGCAGCACAGCTATTTGGAGGTGCTATCCAACATGCATCAGCAGCAGCTTTTTCTATAGCAGTTCCTGAACAGAGAATCGTATAGTTGGCTCATGCCCAAGGAGTATGGGGCTCACAAATAGTCGTATCTATGAATGGATCACAATCGAGCACAAATTGGTTATAATCATCGATACTGGTATCCAGTTTCTGGTTATGTACGATCACTCCATTGGCAAGATAGTTATGATTTGGCTTGAAGAGATCATCAGTCTCACCAGTATCATGGATGCCTGATACATGGAGATTATATACAGGGACTACTTTTTTCTCTACGGTGATATGCTTTATTGGTACAATAGTATTGGTAGTTCCATCTTGGAATGAGAGAGATTCTCCGGCGATCCATCTCTTATAGATGTCTTTCGCAGCTACATATCGATCATCTTTCGGAAGATAGATTCGATGGATATGATTGGATGTAAGAGTCTGATCTCCATACTCGAATGTATAGAGCGTCTGGATTCTCTCCTCATGATGGATAGCTTCAGTGACAGGACGATCGACATAGGTTTTGGATATTTCATCATAGGTCTTCACGAGTTCTCCTACTTGGATATCTTCGATCGACTTCGTCTTCCCTGAATCAAGGGTGACTTGTGTTCCTGCGACGAAGCATCCATAATCCCAAGTGATAGTTGGTGGTACTACAGCAGCACAGGTGAACTCTCCTCGAGTTGGTGATGGATCTATATCAGTACAAGTTGCTCAGCCACGACCACCACAGCTTGCATTGAATTTTCCTGGTTGAGTCGTAGAAATTGCATAACTTGGAGATGTACTTCAAACAGAGAGAGTATCAGTTTCAGTCACCCAAACTATAGTATGCACAACTTCACAGTGAGGGAGTACTGCTGCACTACAGCTCAGGGCTCCACAATTCCAATTATAGGTATTATCAAATCCATTTATATCCACATCTGTCTGAGCTCCTCAAGTACAGGCAGCTGCCCCTACAGGATATTCTATAGACCCTGTCGTCTGAGCAGTACCACAAGCATCAACAGTAAGTGGTGTACATGAACCTGAACCCACGATAGTTTCATATGCTATATTTCCAAGTACAGGATCTCCATCATAACATCGCATTTGCACCGATCCTGTAAATCCAGGATTAGTATTATTGATAGTGACCCAAGGACCTATACCATTATCTAAAATAGGTGATAGTACTGGCATTGTTGATCCACATCATGGTCACCAGTTCTCAGTAATACATATTCCACCTCCGCCTGGACTTCTGCTAATCACATTACTCCATCCACTATCTCCATTTGTATTTCTAGCCTTTACTCTGAAGTCATAGCTTGTACCATTTGTGAGTCCTGTGACATTTGCATTCGTGGTAATGCTCACTCCGTCAGCGAATACGAGCCAGATAGCAGAGAGAGTCGGCTTGTATTCTATGATATAGTCTGTCACTACCTCTGCAGGAGCCATCCATGAGAGAGAGACAGAAGCATTTCCTGCTACCCCACTGAGAACAGTAGGAGCAGACGGTCCAGTAGGAGCACAATCTGGCATTGCAGCCATTTCCGCAGGAGTTTTGTAATATACGAGTTTTCCATTACAACTATTATATATAGCTGATCCTTGTGATGGTTGGTTAGATTGCCACCATACAAGACCTCCAGGAGCAGGGCCATTTGTATCGACGAGGCTAAGTTCAGCATTTCCATAAGGGAATCCGACACACTGATCATCTGTCCAGCCACTCGGAGCATCTTTACATGCCCCAACTGGATTTATAGGTGTAGCGCTAATAATATTACTCGGTCCACTGTCCCCATTTCCATTCCTTGCTTTTACTTGGAAGTCATAGCTCGTACCATTCGTCAGTCCTATGACATTCGCTGTTGTACCTGTACCGACACCGTCATTGAAGGTAAGCCAAATAGCTCATGCAGTCGTCTTGTATTCTACGATATAGTCAGCTATTATACCAGACGGAGCAGTCCACGAGAGTGCGACAGAAGCATTTCATGCGACTCCAGTGAGACCAGTAGGAGGTGAGGGAGGGAGTGCAGGACATACTACCTGAGCATCGACACTACATCCGCCAAAGACTGCGAACTCTTCTGTATCGAGTGTGAAGCGTCAAGTAACAGGAAGAGAATTGAGTATACTATCTCTATAGAATCAGCCAAGTGTAGCTTTTGCACCTGCAAGTTGATCACAAGTTGCATCCCATGATACATTCCCATCAATCTCTATTTGTGTTTTTTGGGCGGGAGTGATATATCCACTTGCTGTCCAGGCAGTAAGCGCAGATTTAAAATTATTCCAACAAGCAACATTCCAACCTCAAGCCTGCTCATGTGCAAAACAACTAAATGTTCCACAATTTCAACCTACAGGAGCTATCTCACAGTTCACACCACTATATCCAGGATTACAGGTAAATCCACAATTTGGAGAGTTTCGTGACCAGTCTTGATTGGCGCTTGTCGGAGTTCATAAATTGGTCGTACAGCCGATTCCGTCACAGGCAGGAAGTGTAGATGAGCAATGTGGTATAGCAGTACATGAACCTCCATTAAATATCCATTCTACAGCAGTAGTCCCGACGCTCACATCACTATCGACACACTTCCAAGTTACAGATCCTGAGTATCCTCCTACAGTATTCATAAGGGTGATGGTAGGCCCTGTAGCCACTTGGTTATCACTGATAGAGAATCCAGCAGGGATGAGTGCGCTACAATTTCCGCCTTGCCCAGATCATGACCATGTTTCTGAGTAACTCATACAACTTGAAGCACCAAGTGGAGCACAGGTTGGACCGCTAAAGCCAGCATTACATGTGTATTTACAATTTGGGCCTACTTGAGTCCAAGCTTGCCCTATACTTGTCGGAGTTCCAGTTGTGAGGGTGCATCCTGTATATCATGTACATGCTGGTGAAGCAGCACAGGAGTTTCCAACAGGAGGAGTACTACAATCAATCCCAGTAAATCCGCCAGTACAAGTGTACTTACAATTTGGACCGATCTGAGTCCAAGGCATATTGGCTATAGCAGGAGTGCCATCCACAAAACTTGCATTCGCATATGCTGGACGAGCAGCACAAGTAAACGCTGGGGGGAGAGGTGGTACAATAGGTGATCCACAAATTACGGAGCCATCAGCATTTACTGATAATATATACCCAGCACCACAGTTTCATATAAGTCTTTGGTAATAATTCGCAGGCTGATTATTCAATCGTGTCGAGTTTACTACTTGACCGCTTTCGAGTCCAGTGAGTGGGGATACTCCAAGCATCCTCTCAAGATACATTGTGAATTCTCAGAGAGTAGCCGTAGGAACTGCTGCTATAAGAGTAAGGTAGCTCACAGAGAAAAATGCTATGAGAAGTGAGCCTCACAAGATGAGAATTGAGAAGAATTTTCTCGTAAATGAAGGACGCATGGAGTGAGAATTAGAGATATAAGAAGGATAGTATCTATAAATAGGCTATATTTTACGGACAAGGGATTGGTGTGGTCGGTCCAGAGTAGCAAAATGGTCAAGCAATACAACTATCATCTGCATATCAAGACTTTGAACATTTCCAGTGATGATTTTCTCCATTTACACTATACCTATCTCAAGTAGAAAAGTTACTTCATGCCTTGAGGGCTCCTCCATTTATACATGTATTCGTTATTCCAGTACACATTGCAAGGGTCGGGAGAGATTTATTTGCACTACAAGTTGGAGAAGCCCCTCATCATGATCATACACATTGCCATATCCAAGGACCATTTGGAAAGCCGCTTACCTCAAGGGGAGAGCCGGTAGTACATACACTTGCACTTACTGAAGCCCAAGTATATGGACCAGGGAAACTTCCACCATTATAGACAGGGTTACATGCTCCATTTACTACGACACAAGCTCCAAGATTGCATGCTTGAGTTGTAGGTTGAGGAGTATGACAGTTGTCATAACTACATGATTGGGTACGGCTTTGGGTTCATGGCCCACATGAGGTATTACATCCTGTCCATGCTGTATAGGTATATGGACCAGTATTGATACAACTTTGATAGGGATTTGTTCCACTCAGGACAGTATTCGTACAGGTTCGATTTTGCATGAGGGATACACATGTAGTCGGAGTATTCGCTGAAGAGGCAGAGTATGCTACGCGAAAATCTCCATTGGGAATTACACCCCAAGGATTGACATTACAGTCACAGCTAATTCCTGGGTTACAGGTTCGTACATCAGCGGGTTTTACCAGTGCTGGTACTGCTGCGATACATTTCGCATCGGGGAATATATTCCCGAGATTATCCGTACAGGTGACTGTGCCAGTCTGACTTCCAGATGCTGGTGTGGTTCCACAGAAGCCATTCGTCGGTACACATGTGCCCCATGTTGTTGGAGCATTCCAACGATAGATGGTGTTACATACAGTCGTTCCATCAGCATTTATCTTCACGATAGGATTATCTACCCCGCAAGTACTATTTACCTTTCTCTGGTATTGCACAGGATCTACTCATCAGAGCTTATCTGTATTTTTGACCTTTCCATCTGTAGTAGCGATATTCGTATCTTCGAGAAGATTTTGGAAGTACTGTGTGAATAATGTTCATTTGGGTGAAGTCCCCCCAATCCCATTGGCAGGATATGCTGCAGATGTCATCCATGATGAGGATATCTGAAGGATCATACCGATGCAGAGACCGATGATGCCTACACGTACAAATGAAAAGATAGAAGAGTGTTTCATAAAGAAGAAGAAAAAGATCAAAACGAACTACTAGTTTGCACAAGAGAGACCTCATGCGTTTACACCATTTGCCCATTGCCCGACACAAGTATTTGGTATGAGTCTCTGGTATTGGGCTGCATCAAAACCATCAAGTTTCCTCGAATCTCGGACAGTACCATTGCTCTGATATATTCGAGGGAAGAGATCATAGTAGATGCCTCCGCCAATTGCTGAAGTAAAAGGTGCAACAATATGCATCCCGAGAGCAATGCTACATCCTAGTACTATACCGAGGAGAGAATGATAAATATAAGTTTTCATAAGTGAAAAAAGAAAGAGGTGAAAATTTAGCGTATTGGAGCAAGACCAGGAGGTGGATCAGTGACGATACGACTATCATATTCAATGATAAATGATGCTTTTTTATCATTTGATGAGAGATTTGCTGCGGCTCTTGCTAAAGTCGCTGGTGATATACCACGATAGTATCTAAAATGTTCAAAGTCATATCGAAGCGGTATTTTGCTATTGCTATTACAATTATCGATTGATTGAGGACAGACAGGAGCTCCTGGTATGGATGCTCATCCGATCGTATTGAGGGAGATAATACTTCCAAATACATACAGTTGCTTATCGAGGACTCAGGTTGCATTCGAGAGGTCAGTATAGTAAGGCGTTCCACTTCCTGGATCACCAGAGAGAAGAGATCCTTCAGTGATAAGAGAAGTATCGAGGCGAAAGACGGTATTTTTGACATAGATATTTCCACCATTTCCATTTGCATCTTTGAGTGCGATGAGGGCACGAGGGAGGACTTGCGCATTCGGAAGGATATAGTCTGCACCGATGGTGATATCACCATATACGACTATAGATGCTTTATTATCGAGGAGAGCAATTTGGGCAGCATTGATATTTTGACTTCCAGAATATACAATCAAGTTGGTTCATGTATATGTAGAGGCATTGTACGTAGCATTTCTTGTGAGAATACTGATATTTTTGCGTATTTCATTGAGTATATTTGCGCGAGTGACTGAAGCATTTTTCGGTTGATACATTTCAGTGATGCTTTGGTATATCTTATCACCGCTTGATTGCCCGAGTATTTTCACTCATCCAGCAAATACGCTATCACTTTGAACAAGAGTACCTTGAGAAAGACCCTGATACGTGATATCTTGTCAACCTACTCACCCGACTCTATAGGTGATAACAGAGTCATATGCGTAAGATTGCTCTATGTCTACCATATTGACTCGACGAGGCGTTACAGTGAATGAGTGGATATCATTTCCACTCGTCGGTATCGATATCATCGATGCTCGACCTCACCCAGCGCTGATCCCACGATCACAATATGGACTTCCGTATGATCATCCACTCGGAAGATATGCAAAACAGTCCTGAATCGGATTTATACCCGTAGTGTCCTGGAACGTAGAGGCGACATTCGCGACTCATCCCACAGTAGTGACTATAGAAAGTCCATGGATGATATGGGCATTGCTTGATGCTCCGCTTGGGTCAGTCTTTTGTATAGCACCTGTGATCGTCGTCGGACGTCCTATCTGCCCAGAGAGTCCGATGATACCAATGACTCTATAGAGAGGAAGGAAGGTGATATTCGTCGTTTGGAACTTCCCAGTGATATCAGCTGAGTGAGCATTTGGTCATGATACATCGACACTCACCGTTCATATACTTATATTATTACCAAGAACATTTGGATCTCATGCAGTAGTAGGAGCGTAGCTTGATAAAGAAAAGCTTCGACCAGGAGTATAGTTGTTAGTAAAGGGAAGGGGAGTAGCATTGGGATTAGTCTCTGTGATTGAGTCATAGAAGCGATATGCTTTATTTGTCTGACCAGCGACATCACCTCTTCCATACGCAAGAGGATTGCCAAATAGAGTATTGGTGACCGTAGTACTATTGATTCATACACTATATGTGATATTTCTTCCTATCGCTCCTTCCGCTTTTAGAGTATTCCCATATATATCACGAAGATTGATTGTGGCATTGAATTTTTGTACGGCATCAGCGAACTTTGAACCGAGAGGGCTTGCAAAATCTCATCCTGCCCAAGTCGTTTTTGGTGTGCTTCCATCTGGACAAAGAAGAGCATTTGGGAGATTTGCTGGGATACAAAAAGATGTGAGGAGCGTCCCAGCGGTGACGTTCGCCGCTTGAGATATATTTGCTGCATAGACTTGTATCGTTCCTGTGGTAGTCGAACCAAATGGGTCAATGATAGTATAGGTATACTCTGTCGCGAGAGAGAGATCTACATTCGGAAATCCACTTGATCATTGATTATAAATATAGGGTCGACATAATGTGATATATCATACAGGGCAGAGTAGCATTGTTATAGTGGCACTTCCGCGTGTAAGTATCCATGCTGGCACATTTGCCCTGAGTGTTACTGAGTTTGTAGCAAAAGTATAGTCGGAAAAAGGTGCAATATTTGTAAGGGGTGCACCATTGAGAGTTACAGGCATTGCCCAGAGTTCTGAGTTAAATGGGATTGATCCCACAGTAGTACTCGATGCATTTCAGCTGATGAGTCAAGTGGATTTTGTATAGGTGATACCTTGTCACTCTAGCTCGATCCAGCCTGCCATACTACTCCAAATATAGCCCCTGAGTGGACATGATATAGCAGCCCCAGTCATACAAGCAACATCGAATTTTGCTTCACTTCCAGCAACTCCATGGTCAAATTGGGACCATCCTATCGCGTCGGTCCATACATCACCATGAATGATATACCCAGCATCAATACGTACTGGTAAAGGAGAGGGTCATACCCAAGGGGTTCCCCCCGAAGAGAAGAGAAGATCAGAAGGATTTCCTCCGTAGAGGTAGGTTGTCGCACTTGGAGAATACGCAGCAAATATTTGTAGAGGAGCTATTATAAATAGACTGAACAAGAATATGATGCGAAAAAGAAAAGATGACATATCTCGATAATAATAAATTTATATACTTTTAGGATTGAAGCTTAATGCTCGCAACACAAGATTCACGCAAAGAATCATCGACAAGAACATCACATTGGCTTATGTCTTTTGATTCAATAATCTTTTTGATGCGAGTACGATCAAAACATGATGTCTTAAGTGGACTCTCAGTAAGTTTCTCACAAAGTCTAGGATCTCATTGATTCGTAGCATCGAGAAATATCAAACGTTCTTCTAAAGTTATAATTTCTTTTTTACATTGTTCAGCGAGAGAGGTATTTGTGATTTTTTCACAAAGAGAAATATCGCTCTCCTTCTTTGCTCGTGAGTAAAGAGCGGTATCTTCACATCGTATTTTTAGAATTTCATCACTCATTTTTTCGCATATTCCAGAATTGGGACTTTCTCCAATTTGAGAAAGTATCTTATAATCATTTTGTATGACGATACGGCTTTGACATTCTCATTGGACATCTTTATCGGCGAATTCTTTACAATCTTTTTCTGAAAGTTCTCACTTTGCTGACTGTTTCATCTCGAGAACGACAGATTCCGTTCTCTGTTTACATTTTTCTTTCAGACTTATATCTGTTATTTTTTCACAAGTTTCATCATCTTGCTTTGTGCTTCCTGAAAGAGATATTTCACTCATAGCAGAAGAGAAATATACATTATTTCTACAGGTATCTCCACTTGTTCCACTGAGGGTCTCACAAATAAGAGGATCTTTTTTTTCCGAAGCGAGAGAACTCGTAACTTGATTCTCGCAGTTTTGTTTCATTTCATCAATCTCAATTTTCTTGCATACAGTGACATCTTTAGTTCTCGTCGCTTCATTAAAAAACTCTATTCCCGCAATCGTAGCTTCTTTATTCTTTTCTGCTTCTTCCTCACTTTTTTTCATCGCTTCGATAAATTTCTCATCCTCAGGTGTTATCGTGAGAACTCTTATATTAGCAGCTTTTGGTGGTACTGACGGTGGAAGTATTTTTTGCTCGTTTGACGGAGAAAAATATATCCATACAGCAATGGCGATACCAATGATACCACAAACAAGACTCATCCAAATCGATTTGCTCATAAGAATAGTTTTAGAAATAGGAAAAATTTTACATACAAAACCTTATATAAGAGTTTGTATGTAAAATAAGGAACATCTACATAATTATAACATAATTCAAAATCTTAAGCGCAGATTTTGAATATACTTTATTAAAATATATTGTACTATATTAAATTTTCTATAATAAGTCTTTCTTTTTCATTATAATAGTAAGGAGAATCGCAACAAATACTATAGAACAAATCGAAGAAGTGATGAGGATATTGTCAAAATGTCATGTTTCTGTATTCATCCCGAAAAAACTCGTAATAAGCGTAAGAGGGAGCATAAAAGCGGAAAACACCGTAAGGTATTTTATGGTAGAGTTTGTTTTGAGTTCGAAGATACTTTTGAGAGTATCTTCCATAGAGTCGATATTTTCTTGGATGATGAGAATCTCGCTGTAAATTTTATCAAGTTTATCTTCAAGGTTTTCGAAATAGGTCTCGACTTCATCTCAGAACATTGTCGCCATACGTATCCGTACCAGTTTTAATACCCCAATTTGTGGAGATATCATATGCTTGAGAGTGATTATATTTCTCTTCTTGGTCATGATACTTTTAATAAGATCAGGACCATTGGTAAGAAAAAGGTTTTTTTCTATTCATTTGAGATCACGGTGAAAGCCCTCAAGCATTTTCATAACATGTTCAAGGAGATTTTCGATCACTTCATAGAGAAGAAATCCCGTATTTGGAAATGGAGTAGCTGTATCCCAGTCCTCGTATTTATCTTGAAGTTTCTTTATGGTATTCGTCTGAAAGTATCGAAATGTCATCAGGTATTCGGGTGCAATAAATATATTAAATTCATTTGAGATATAGCGTTCGTTATTGGTATCATATTTTGGAAAATGGAGTACCATAAACATGTACTTATCATAGGTATCGATACGGGCATATTGATTTTCTTCTATGATTGCTTCACGATCGAGTGGATGGAATTCATATTTCTCGACGATTTTTTCTATTTCATCGATAGGCGCATTGATATAATCAAACCAAGGATTGGTATAGAGAGGAGTCTTTTTTTCAGATATAACAGTTTTTTTGATTGCCATAATGGATTGATTATAGTAATATTTTTATATTGTCGATCTCTTTTGCGGGGAGAATATATTGACTTTGACTTTATAGGGTTTTTTCATAGTATCTTGCTGACTTTTTCCAAGATAGTGGAATGGTAGATGTGTGAATACCTCGAGCGAGAGCGGCTTGGTCAAAGCTATAACTCCGAGTGAAATAATTGAGATACACGGAGAAAAATAAATAGATCCAGATATATCAGCCCAGATGGTGGAATGGTAGACACGGAGGTCTCAAAATCCTCTGCTTCACGGCTTGCGGGTTCAAGTCCCGCTCTGGGCACCACGATAAAATCACTATAACTTACCAAGACTTGAATCCAAGTGGTTTCATGAGAAATGCCCAAAGGCATTTCGAACACGAGGAGAGTACCTAGATTCCGCGTCCATCGCACCAATAATATAATTCTATGAAATTCCAGCTCGACAACCTCATCACCGAATACGTATCACTCGAATCAGAACTTGCAGATCCTACGATCTATGCTGATCTGAAGCGACTCAAATCCGTCAATCAAAATAAGAAATCACTTGAAAAGACAGTCATGCTGTATAAGGATTATAAGCGTATTTATGCAAATTATGAAGAAGCCAAAACTCTCGTGACGAATGAGAAAGATCCTGATATGCTTGAGATGATGAAAAGTGAAATAGCTGATGCAGAGAAAGCCATTCCTGAACTTGAAGAGGCACTAAAATTTGCACTTCTTCCTACAGATCCAAATGATGAAAAAAATATCATTCTCGAAATCCGTGCAGGTGCATGAGGGGATGAGGCGTGACTCTTTGCTCATGAACTTGCCGAAGCGTATAAAAATTTCGCAAAAAAAGAAGGATACTCGATAGAAGTGATGAGTGAAACTTGGAATGATGCTGGCGGATACAAAGAAGTTATTTTTAAGGTTGATGGAGCCTGAGCGTATTCTCGGTTCAAATTTGAATCCTGAGTCCATCGAGTTCAGCGTATCCCTGCTACAGAAAAAAATGGACGAGTTCATACGTCTACGACGACTGTAGCTGTCCTTCCGGAAGCTGAAGATGTCGATGTCACGATCCGAGAAGAAGATCTCGAAATCAGTGCTTGCCGTGCAAGTGGCGCAGGGGGACAACATGTCAATAAAACGAATTCCGCTATCAGAGTAGTTCATATTCCTACAGGTCTTGTCGCAGAATGTCAAAATGAGCGTTCACAACTTCAGAATAAACTTACGGCCATCGCTGTTTTAAAATCGCGAATTTTCGCAATGGAAGAAGAAAAAAAGTTTGCCGCAGAATGAGCTGCTCGTCTTGCACAAGTCGGGTCTGGAGATCGAAGCGAGAAGATACGCACTTATAATTTCCCTCAAGACCGTATTACTGATCATCGTATCAATGCAAATTTCTCGAATCTTCCAGTGATTATGACGGGAGATCTTGCCGAGATTATTGATGCACTTGCGATTGCTGATCAAACAGCAAAGCTCGAAGCGGCAGCTGGAAATATAGAGTAATTTTCGCCAAACTTCAGAGATAATTTTCATAAATGGCAAGCTATTTTTCCCTTGCTTTCTTTGAAAACAATGGAAACTGATTATACTACAAATATTATTCCTCACATATCATTATGCGCTTATTTCTTCTTGTACTTTCACTGAGCTTTATTCTTATAAGTTGTAGCACAAAGAGCTCTTCCTCTTCACAAGTAGAAAAATGAACTGTAGATGGTTCTTATGGTGAAGTACTCGAAAACACTTCAACAAAAATAAAAAATACAGCAGAATTCGAAGAATGTATGAGACCAAGCGTAAATATGTGTGTCAATCAAGTGGGAAACCAACTTGCTCGATCTCAAAAATCTACTGACTTTTGTGATGAGATGATGCAATGAAGTGCAAGAGATGGTTGTAAATTTGGAGTTATAATGTCCCAAGTTGCGGAATCAAAAGATATAAAACAGTGTGATGGACTCAGTGACATGTATAAAAAAGAATGTCGAGTGAGCATCCTTCTTGCTCAAGCAGTAAGCGCAAATGATATAAAAAAATGTGACCTTATCGAGTCTGAGGTTTCTCAATCAGGAAGTACTGATACATCAAACAGTAGAGCGGACCAGTGTCGGGCTGATCTTATCATGAGAAAGCAATGAGCAAAGGTTTCTGATTGTGATATACTTAAGAATGGTGTCTCAAAAGATATGTGTAAGGCAATCGTAGAAAATAGAAATGAATGAGCGAGAGCAGCTACAGAGACGACAATCCAAAATTAACTCAAAATAGTAGTTTGTTATGACAATAATAAGAAAATGTATTATACCAGCAGCGGGTTTTGGTACCCGCTTTCTTCCTGCCACAAAAGCCCAACCGAAAGAGATGCTTCCCATCGTCGATAAGCCAGTGATCCAGTATCTCGTAGAAGAAGCTGTACAGGCAGGTATTACAGATATTATCATTATTACAGGTCGAGGGAAACGTTCTATCGAAGATCATTTTGATACTTCTTTTGAGCTTGAAAAAACACTCGTAGAAAAATGAAAGATCAAGGAACTTGCAGAAGTGGAGAAAGTCTCTTCACTGGCTCGTATCGCCTATGTTCGTCAGCCTATACCACGTGGTGATGGAGATGCGCTTCTACGAGCTCGAGAATGGATCTGAGACGAGCCATGTTTGGTACTGTTTTGAGATGATCTTATCCGAGGAGAGAAGTGATGAGCCACACAACTCGTAGAAGCATTCAAAAAAAATCCTCAACCTATTATTGCTCTTGAGAGAGTTTCCGATAAACGAGTCTCTTCATATGGTATCATCGAATCTTCTCATCAAGATGGGAGCATATATCAAGTATCGAAGTTTCTCGAGAAACCAAAACCAGAAGAGACAGAGTCTCGTCTCTGAGTTATCGGAAAATATATCATCACTCCTGAGGTATTTGACTATCTTTCCTCTAATAGCGAATGAGCGAGCAAGGATGGAGAGATCCGTCTTGCAGATGCATTTGCTCGGATGGTGAACGATGGAAAATATATAGCGTGACTCGAAATGGAAGGGGATCGATATGATACAGGAGATAAATTCTGATTTCTTAAGGCAACGATTGATTATGCTCTTGCGCGTGAAGATCTTGGGCCACAGCTTATGGAATTTTTGAAACGACGAGTAGCAATTCAGTCTTAAGGAGATACTTTTTCTTTTCGAGTTTTGTAAAATAAACTCAAATTTTCATCATGACAGAAAAACCTCAAAAATCTTCCCGTCGTGCTATCTGAGATCAATGAGAGCTTACGGCTCTTCGATATCTCCAAGAGAAATGATATCGTATCATCGAGACAAATTATACTATTGTATGATGAGAGATCGATATTATAGCAAAAGAATCGGATATATGGATTTTTGTAGAGGTTCGTTATAGGTATGATGAATCACATGGACATCCACTTGATACTTTTAGTCCTACGAAGCGCCGAGCCATGAAACGAGCTGTACTCTATTATATTATGAAAAACTCTATTTCTCCCGAAGAAGTGCGCATAGATTTTATCGGTCTTATGCCCAAAAAAGACGGTACCACAGGGCACCGTCTTTGGCATATAAAATGAGTCGAGGTTTAGGCTTATTTCCCATCTTCCATGAGATCATCTATATCATCTGTGACGTCTCTTGCGATCCTTCAAGCCTTCTCACTATAATATCTTCAATCTCATGCATCAGCTACGCCACCTTTATATCTTGAGTCTTCATCTTTCCATCGATGAAGATCGGTCTTCGTTGGTCTTACATTATTTCTTCGGACGATCTTCTCAGATTTTTTTCGTACGATTTCACTGATTATAGGGGTATCTTTTTTCTTACGAGTTGATCCTGATGATAAGCTTGATTTCCAATTCTCATAATCAGGTCTTGTATTCATAGCTTCATGATCAGCACTATAGATCTCATAAGGATCAATTCCCATATTTCGAAGATCATCGAGGTACTCGTGAGGAAGAGATATGAATCTCTTGATATCATCATCCGATAGTGGAGGATGTACGGATCGTGCTGTAAGCTCAGTGGCAAAATATTCAATAATTTCTTTTCTATAGAGTTGATATTGTTTTTCTTGAAGCTCAAGGTTCCCACCAAAATATTTCGGATCCCTGATGGCATTCATCTGTTCTTTTACACCTTCCCAGAGTTTTTCATACTCTACGGTTTGCATTTTTTTATCTCAAGTTTTCGTACCATAAAGTCGTATCTTATTGAGCATTCTTTTGAGTGAGAGTAATCCAGTTTTTTCATCGAAAGTCATGATACGACTCATACGAATACCATGCTCATCGAACCAATCTTTTCCAGTAGGATTTCATGGGATATTTGAGTCATTGAGTTGCATCATATGCTTCCCGCTCAGTGTTTTTAGATAATTCCTTGCAGTAGAGTTTCATTCATGATTTTTTTTGACGAGCCATCCATTATGTCCTTGAAGCATGTCATGGAGTCATTGCCCTTCCCATTCTTGCCAAAATTTCGTAAGCTCCATTCCTGCTTTTTCAGTCTTTTCTGGATCATTATGATCATAAGTAAATGCTGCCTTGAGATCATCGAATTTTTTCACAAGACTATCTCACATTCACTTTTCTTTACCGATATCTTCAAGGGCAAGTCGAACAGTAGACGAGTATAGATCATTATCTGCTTTATTTCGCATGAAAGAGAAAGCATGAAATGTGAATCATCATTCGGCATAAGTCTTGATTTGTTGTAGCGCATGATGCGTCGCATAACCTGAAAATCCTCACACACACCAGATAAATGGTATAACTTGATATTTAGGACTTTTATCCTTTCCAGCAACAGCTTCCATAGCACCGACAGCTTTATAGATCTCATGCGTTTTAAGATAGCCTACTGCTTTATTGACTCGACCATCTACGTTTACCATTTGTGTTTGGTCTACGCCCTTCTTTTTTGCACTGTCAAATCATTCCGTTCTATAATTTTTCTCATATCAACTTGGACCACCGATAGCTTTCACTACGCTCGCAGCATATGGAAAAAGATTCCACTTTCCATCGATCTGTTTCATGAGAGCATGAATCAGTTGCTCTTCTGTCGGTTCACCTTCATGATTGTCTTTTGTTCCCATCTCTGTGATAGCTCTGTCGTAGGCTTTTTGTCTCCAAGATTCGAGATTTCACAGTTTTGCTGTAATGATAAATCCATCAAGAAATGCGAAATATCAAGGTTTTGCCGTCTTGATACTTTTTTGATTAACGATTGATTGATAGTGTTTTATATCTTCAGAATAGAGTTGGCCATAACTCTTCAGCATATAGTTCATCGCTGCAGCAACTTCTTCTGGACGGGAGTCACGATCATGCGCAATATGTATACATTTCCACCGACCAGCTGGACCAGGAAGGCCAAAGATTTTTTGTTCATATTTTTCGACGATCTCTTTACTTGCTGATGTGATATCAGCATATACTTGGGCTCATACTGCAGTCTCCCCAGCTCACACCATACGTGCGGCAGACATTGCGAATCGGGCAGCATCGAGTTTGGCTCATTTTTCGAGGGTATGCTCGATACCATGATAGAGCATTTCAAAACCCTTCATGATGCTTGCAGGATTCTGCCACTTCATCATACGTTTGAAGATACTTCCTGACATATGCGCATCATAGTGATCATGATCTTCATGACCATGCGTATCGCTAGGAAGTATAGGATCTGTATCTGATTTTTCGAATTTCTCTTTCTCTAAATATTTGAGAAATGCTCCATAACTCAGATATTTTCTTTTCTTATAGAATCTTTGAATCTCTTTATCGTATCCGTGTTCCGCAGCATGTTTTTTTATTACTTCCAATTCCTCACCATCTTGATCAAATTCACCGAATTCAACAACACCATCTTGTATCGAGAATAAACGAATATGTCATCATTTTTCTGAAGTATAACAACTAATTTTTTTCTCTTTCCCATGCCCATGATCATCCTTTTCTGGAACTATAATTTTTCCATCTTTGATTTTCGCATCATGATCCAGTCATTTTTCTTTTAGTGCATTGATCATATCTTCACCTTCTCTACTCACTTTTCCTATTCGTTTAAAATTCGCGTTATCTTTGATGCCATTATATATCTCTTGTAGGGGTATTCATTCTACAACAAATCCTTCTTCCGCTAAAAGACTTACAGTTATATTTCCACCAGAATCCTTTTTTATAGCATAGACTGTCCAGATTTCATTATTATTTAATTTTCCCTTTTCATCAGTTGATGATCCGATAAATACCGTTCCTTCACCAAACTTAAATTCGCTTCATGTAGGATCAAGAAGATTTATCTTTTCTTCCAAATCTTTCTCATCTTTCACCTCTGTATCTTCAATATCTCGTATATCGAGAAATTTACTTGTATCGGTACGATCTTTGGTAATAATATCTGTCTCAAATTCTCATCCACGGATAGCGACCGCATCCCCGAGATTCTGAAGTATTTCGAGAAAATGATCATATGAAGACGTGAAGTACTGGCTTTGACGCAGTTGTCCATCCACGATAGGCATTCCTTCAAGTTCGATACCAAGTTCAAGTCCTCGGCTTACTTCAAGGGGCTGATTATTAGAATCACGCACTCTTTTTATGCGTATATATTGTGTTCCAAAGGTGGGATCATTAAATTCTATAACAGTACCTTCTTCATAGAGGAGATGGCTATTTTTTACGAGCGGACCACCCTTCTTGCTCATCATCTTTGCTACTTCATCAATGAATGCCTCATAGAGATCATAATTTGGTTCCTCTTCTCAAGCTTCTTCTGCTTCTTTAAGTTTCTTTTCCCGAATTTTCTGATTTATAGTTCTGTCTTCTATCCTTTTGAGATCTTCAGCATCATCCGCTGTGACAATACTTTGAAATATTTCTTCGGCAAGTTGTTTTCGTGCATTCTTTTGGTCTAATATTTTTGCGAGATTTTCATGATTGAGATCTCCTACCGTAAGGATTTTTATTTCTGATCGTTTTAGCCCATCGAGTATTCTTTGTTGGGTTTCTTTTCCAAGTTCCTCAAACTGGTCGCCGTAGATATTTTTTGCTATCTCATCAAGCTTCCTATCGTCTATGAGAGTATAGCGTAGGGCAAATGCTATGCTTACTTGTGCTCAAAGTTCCTGAAGGAGTCTTATTTTTCTTTTAGTGGGAGCTTTTGAATATACGAATAAAAGAAATGCTATCTCATCAGTTCCAGGTTTTTGTCAGTAAGTTTTATAATCTTGGACAATCTTGAGGCATTTTAATTCTTGATCTGACCCCTGTGGTACCATTTTACTGATATCATCAAATATTTGCTCAAATACTTCTCTTTCATTTGGAGTAGAAACAGGAAACTGAGAATAATTTTTTTGTATGAAGTTTTTTACGATATTTTTACGATCGATCAAATTTTGAAGTGATTTCTCATTCATCAGAGAGAGTTCTGTCTTAATAGAGAGTTTTTCTCAATCAAGCTCAGGACATATTTCTATCGTACGTCTTAATGCTCGCTCTCTAAGAAGTGCTAGATTTCTTCCATGGCTGAGTATTCGCTCGATGATTTTATCCTCAGATATCTCGGATTCATCGATACTACCATAGTGTTCAGGATCTTCATATTTAATACCACGCGTTTCTACTATCACCGCCTGGACTAGAGCTTCTTTATTCTGCTGAAATTCATTGAATTTTTTTTGATCTATGGGTTTTCAGAATCTATTTTCTACAGCAAGTTTGATGAGTCAATCTACACTTCCATTTACTCGTTTCTTTTTGAGTTTTTCATTGAGTTCTTCGGGTGAGGAGCTTTGATTATTGAGGTCTGACATAAAAAATAAATTAGTTATCTCTTGCATTTTATCCGAATTTACGCAAAAACACAAATTAAAATTCTATTTTTTTAAGTATAAAAAATTAATTTAATTTAAAGTCAATAAATCAGTACGCTCTATAATTGATGTTTCTCGAGGCTGAATACTTCTTTGGGATTTTTCGCATAAAAAAAATCTCCTGATTTTTCAGAAGAATTAATTATTTTGTATGGTTGCGGAGGTGTGAATCGAACACACGACCTCAAGGTTATGAGCCTTGCGAGCTACCACTGCTCTACTCCGCGATATGGTAATTTTGGATATATATTCTATTCTTGAGTGAAATTCAAGGTTATGAGCCTCATGATGCTCACTAGACTATACTCCGCAAAACGTAAATGGTATGATGAGCCCCTATTACGAGTGAGATTGCTCTACTCTGGGATATGGTATGTACGAATATGGTGCCAATGAGTGGACTCGAACCACCGACCTCGGGGTTATGAATCCCGTGCTCTCACCAGCTGAGCTACATTGGCAGACGATGGACTGGGCTGATTATAGCGAAAAACCGAAACTGTCAAGAGTATTTTTGAGAGTTTTCTGAAAATCAGGAATTTCTTCGAAAAGAAATGAATATTTTTTCTCGTGGAGAGAAAGAATATTTTGTATATTCCAGGGTTTTCATGTATTTATATTTGTGTGAAGTTCTCGATAAGACTGATCTCCCTTGATAAAATCCAAAAATAAGTCACTTTCATTCTTATTCCATCAGCCAATTTCTTTGTACATATCCCAGAGAAAAGTTTTTTTTGATCGGAGGCCTCGTGCTGATGTTATCTCTCCACGTAATACCGAGATATCTGCAAGATCGATGAGATCCCAAAAGTCATCTCGTTTCATCCAAGGAAAATATAAGATATTCTCCTGTAGATGACTTTCTCTAAGAGGATTTCCGATAAGAAAAATAAGCACATTTTCAGGGATATTTCTCATATCAAAGTGAGTGAGAGTTTCTTCATAACAAAAAATTGGTATCCAAATTTTCAGAGAGAGATCTCAGGGGAGATGAATATCTGAGAGCCAATTTTCTCGATGTCGAGTGATACCTTTATACTCCCAGATACCACCCATTCCGCAAAGGGGTGAGTAAGAAAGCTCACGTATTGGTCTTTCGGAAGATGAGAGGATATGCTCAGTATTATGAATTTTTTGATACCAAGGATCAAATGAAAGATAGTTGATACGGATAACACTTCTTCATGCGGGGATATCCCTAAAGTTTATATTTGCATGTAGTCAGAGGATAACGAGATTTGAGCATTTTTTTAGATCATATTTTTCTTTCTCGATGATAATAAATGGTGGAAGTGAGCATCCGCTTTTTTCGAGAAATGATTCCATCTTCACAGGAGCATTCGTCACAATATTCCAAAAAATAGGGAGACGATTCATCATGAGAAATTCGAGTATCCAGCCCATATCACCATAGTTATCGATGATATCTATAAAGATGTCCCCACTTTGGATTTTCATGTTGTTATTCTAGGGAGTTTCGATAAAATGCAAGGGTTACATTAACGCTCACCACTCATGTTCTCCTATATTCACTGAAAAATCCTTTCGATCGATGGTATCCAGGTGACATGTCTCGTCGATGGTACAGGATTAGGCTTAGAAATATTCGTCTCTCCGATACTTATAGCAAATATTCGCATATGAGAAAAATCAGAAATATGGTTGTATCATAATATCAACGATGCAGGACAAACACTCTTTGGTTTTATCGATCAAGAGGAAAAGTCACTCTTTCGACAGCTTCTGAAAGTTAATGGAGTTTGAGGGAAGACAGCCCTGAATCTCCTTGGTCTTGGCGGAGAGAATCTCCTCAAAGCAATACAGTTCGAGGATGATACACTCCTTTCATCGGTCCCTGGCATTGGAAAGAAAACGGCCCAGAAAATCATCGTAGATCTGAAATGATCGATCGATTTTACGAAACAGGGAAAGAGTACTTCCACCCCAAGAAATACGAGTGATACTACTCTTATAGCTTCCTTGGTCCAAATGGGATATGATAAGATGCGCGTAGAATCAATAATTGCGGATATTGATCCAAGTCTGAGTCTCCAGATTCGTACGATCGAGGCGATCAAACAACTCTCAAAATAAGAAAATCAATATGGACTTTCTCTCCCAAAAAACGTCTTTTGACACATATATCGGAGTCAAATCAGATCCAAATAATCACGAAAAATACCTTTTTCTTCGGGCTCAAAAGTATATCCAAAAAATAACTTGGATTCCTGGTATTCGTATGATAGCTGTGGTGAATTCACTCTCTATGTATGCGACACATCCAGACTCAGATATCGACCTTTTTATTATAACTGCGAAAAATCGCATGTGGATAGTGCGAGTCTGTATAACCTTCTTTTTTTGGTATTATGGCGTTTGGAGAAAAGGGGAGGATATTGCTGAGAATTTTTGCCTTTCTTTTTTTATCGAAGAGGAGGAGAGCAATCTTTCTTCTATAGCTTTCGATGATGATATCTATCTTTATTTTTGGATCTACTATATGAAGCCGATATATACAGAGTGAAGTATCTATGAAGATTTTCTATGAGCCAATACTTGGGTCGACGTGCCTTTCGATATACGACTCGAAAATATGCGATACCTTTTACCTTTACCAATTATACCTTCATCTCATTTCTTTCTCACTCGATGGATCCTGACATGAGTCAATAAGGTTTTTCAGTGTATCTGAGGATGGAAAGCTCGTTCCCAATTCCAAAAAAAAGGTTCTCCAGAAGGAGTTATCATCACTTCCCGAATGTTAAAATTTCATGATAGCGATAAGAGGGAGGAAATACGAGATTCTCTCGATCTTCGGGATGAGTAAAATGATGGTTGCTTTTCTCCTTATTTTTTTTAAGATACTTATATATTTGCTTTCGTCTTCTATGAAAAAAATTTTTTTTGGCATACTCATAATCTTTTTGCTTCTCGGATGAATCATATATTTTATTTCTTGACTTTCAGATACTCCAAAATGACAAGATAAGTGGACTTTTCGTACATCCCAAAAGGAAACCCTAAGCTATGAGGACAAAATAAAACAAGATGAAGAAACAGCAGTGCACGATAAGGGCATCTATAATAACGCACTAAAAACACAAGATACTATTCTTTGTAAAGATATCATAAATACAGATGAGAAAAAACGATGTTATGATATGATCGGTGCAAGTGTCGCCCTCAAAGAGAGAAAAAAAGAAATGTGTGATACTCTCAGTAATTCTGGAATCGTGGAACGATGTCGAGATAATGTCTCATTTTCGCTCGCAGAAAAATCATGAGAAAAAACGATGTGCGCTCTTATTATAGATGAAAATCTGAGAACTCAGTGTGAAGAGATGATCGATACCAAATCTTTCTCTCTTCGAGTTGCTTCGGGGACGATCGATACAGCTTTTTGTGGGACACTTGCTGGAAGTGTCTGAGATCAATGTCGAGCTCAAGTCACGAGGCGAGACGATAAAAATAGCTATAATAATGCTCTTTCTCAAAAAACTCTCGAAAGCTGTGATACTATAGAAAACGAGGTGCTTCGGTCTCAATGCCGAGATACAATCATATTTGATATGGCTATTAAACAAGGAGATACGGACTTGTGTGCGAGTATTTCCAATAAGTCACGATCTGAATATTGCGAAAAATCACTGAATGTACGCAATGATACTATTCTCTATGGATCGATCGTAAAAGAAGGCGATATTATCGCATGTGACACACTTATATCTCTTGAACTCAAGAACCGATGCCATGATGTAATACTCATAGCTCAAGTACGATCGAATCAAGATTCAGCCCTCTGTGAAAATCTCTATAATACTGGCATGATAAGTAGTTGCCGAGGATTGATACGATCGAAATAAATTTAGATGAAGAAAGTGTGCTAAAATTCGCTTTTTCTTCATATTTATGCTAGCATAGACGTATGATGTGGTATTTTTCTACGATCATCTCGCTGTTTTCTATTGTATGGGGATTTTTTTGATGTATTTCATCCTGAGAAGCAGCGACGACATATTCACCAGGGAGTACTATCGCTATGACTGGATCCAATGGCGAAGTATTTTTTGATGTTACAGATGATCTTTTCGGATATCCTATACCGAGGCCCAGTTTCGATATGATGCTTGGAACTTTTTCTTGAGCGTTCTATCTTTCTTGAGCAGGTTGGGTCGATTTCTTGACGGGAAGCTATAGTGTTGCTCTCGATTGCGGCGCTCAGTCTTATGATGCACTTACTCTCCCTTGTACCCTTTCATGAGTCGCATATGGTGAGATAGTAGGGGATGTCCTATTTGATCGACAAGTCCTATTTGATCCTACGACATGACGACTTTCAGGTACCGCTTCTACCTATATCTGAGTCTATGATTTTTCTGGTATCACCCTCCCACTCCTTCCTGCGAGTTTCGTCCTCGGCAATAGAGTCACAGCCGATAACGAGAAAGATCTCTCACTCTCGGGTATGAGCCTCTATGGAGATACCGTATGGAATATATTTATGGAGACGTCGCCAGGAGGTATGAATATCTCTTATACAGTCGGTCTACCTACCGACCTTTCTCATGCAACGACGTACTATGTTGAAATACACGATCCAGATGGAGGAGTGACGACGATCGATGATTTTGAAGTAGTTGCTGATCAGCCATCGAGCGTTCTCTACTCCGCGACACCGACTATTCGAGCAGATTTTTGTACGAATAATTTTCCTTCACTCCTTTGTCCAGATGGAACAACTTTGAAAGCTATGACTCTTGATCGGACAGAGACCATCACCCCGATGATTGCCAACGGTGTCGATATGTATAACTTTGTTCTGAAGCTTCGAGATCGATATGGAAATGAAGTACGAGAAGGAAGTATAAAAGTGGATTATACAGATATGATTCGTACGATTCAGGCAGATCCACTCAAATATAATAATTTGGTTATAGATGCTTGTTCATTTGGTACCTGTGCTATCATCTCTCAGGGTGATCTTCAGAATTTCTTCGATGGTGTACTTACGACAGGAGACGTCATCATAGGTATGAGTGATATCAATTTTGATATAGCGAGTATTGCTCCATCGACCCTTACGGATACCATCACTCTCTCAGGAATACTCTATACTGATACTTTTTGAGTAAGTCATGATGTGACCGATCCGACATGGAGAGCGCCACTGGTGTTTGATCCATGGTATACGACGAGTATACTTCCGATTCCATCGATCGTCGTTTGAAGCGTCGTGGACTTTACGACGAACTATGCACGCACGACTTCAGCTATACCACCCAATACTCCTACGGCGATATATGATATAGCAATCGGTTCCAATAATCCTGCAGCATTTACGGGTTTTGTATCAGCTATAGCCCCATCATGCACTAAATATTATCTTTCATCGGGACTAGATGAGTGTGATTGGGGAGGTACTCCAGATCCTGTCATGATCTCGACGGAGTCACTCAGTTTCTCTGGTATCTACTGATATGGTGGATATGAGCCACCACCAGAGAACATCAACTATAACTCGTATATACGATATAGTGTGCTTCATCCACTGCTTGGTACGAATGTCGTATCATACTATCCGAGTGGAAATGGAAGTCTCGGAATATCCAATCCTGGAGCTATCCGTATGAAAATCCTCGGACAACACAATCTCCCTGGACTTTCCTGAATCCAAGAAAAAAATATTGCTGATATCTGGAACACTCTCCAAAAAAATATCGCACTGATGTCACGCAATCGTACGACATATGCTGATGTTCCTTATAGTGTCACAGAGGGTAATATCTCGATATCTGATACTGACTTCACATCGACATCACCAGAGAAGCGGACGATCGTATCTCTCGGGTGAGACATCACGATCACGAGCGATATCATAGAAAAAACTTCACCTATAGCTATCATCGCCCTTTCTGATACAGATGGAAATGGTGGAAATATCATCATCGATCCAAGTGTCACAGATATCCACGCTACTCTCCTCGCAGAGAGGGTAGTGTCATCTACCGGATCCAATCAACTCTATATCCATGGAAGTGTCATATCTCATAATACCACGAGCGATAGCACCTGTCCATACTATATCTCTCCATGTGCCAATCCTGAACTGTATAATCTCGAAAATCTCCGCAAAGATTTCATCATCACGCCAGGCAGTCTTGCATCTTCTCTCTCTGGGAAATACCCCAATATCCCACTTATCATCGAGTATGATGGAAGAGTCATATCTTATCCACCACCGATTCTCGAACAGTAGAAAAATCTGCAGAGAAAACTCCCGAATATTTTCGGGAGTTTTCTCTGGAATCTTATGAGAAATTATGCAGCTGTTTCTTCTGGAGTCTCTGTCTTTTTTATTTCTGGACTAGCTCCCGTTGTAGCAGATCTACGACGACGAGCCGCCAGACCTACCACACCAAGCCCAAGTGCACCGAGTGCAAAAGTCGAAGGTTCAGGGACAGCACTGATGTGAGCATTGCCTCGCATCGATATATCGCCGAATCAAGAGTTATCCCAGCTACCTACAGTATAGTTACTCGATGATAAACTGTTAAGTCCATTACTCATATTTAGGCTTCCAGCTTCGAAACTATAAAGACTCGTAAATATTAAATTTGGAAATTCAACTAACATATCAAATTTTGTATCTGTTCACTCATACATCGCTTCAAAACTCACCTGATATGGATTTCCTGCGGTAGGAGCTCAGAGAACACCAGTCCCAGTGAAGAGTGTATTTCCCTGATTATCAGTAAATATATATTCTCCTATTCCGCCAGTACTTGTTGGTCAACTAATATTTCCTTTGACAGAAATAGAGTCAACTCATACTGGAAGCGTGACTATACCTGCATCTGCCGTTTCTGCTCCTACAAGAGCAACAGCAGCAAAAGCTGTAGCTGCTACTCTTCTGAGAGACATACCTCCACCTTTTCTTAGGGAAATATTACCAGTAGCAGTATCAATACTTCAACGATCAAGAGGTTTCATATATAAAAAAGAATTTAGAATATAAATGATCTACAACAAGTATATTTTATATTTTTAATTATATAAGTCAATACTAATTCCATATTTTGATAGATTTTATCTTCTTTCAGATTTTAAAAAGTCAGCCTACATTAGTACCAATGACGAACTTATTAACATTCGCAAGAGGTGATATTCTATATGTATATATCTTCATAGTAGCATCTCGAGTAAATAATACTCCATCTGCTATTCCTACACCAGGTCAGTAGGGAAGTGTTCTAGGAACTCCACTATGTTTATAATAATAGTTTGGTCCTCCTGAGTCATACTTTAAATAGTTTCCATTGTCAAGATCGATGAAATACTGAATTGAGCCAATATTTATAGGTTCAGTGAGTTCGATTTCTATAGTTTTTCCTGTAAGAGTACCTCAAGAAATAAATGTTTCAATATCACCATGATTATATTGGAATAATTGAAGATAAAGACTTAAATCAATTCATTCTAGTGACATTAAAAATACCCCATAGTTTTCATTTTGTAGAGATCTTATAGTTCCATTAGATCTACGAATATCAAGAGTTGGAAGTGATGAGGGGCTTGTGGTCATAGGAAGACTATAGTTTGCTATAGCGAGAAGTCAGTGATCCTGACATCCGTAGCGTTCATTCCAGTAGATTTTTCCTATCTCACAAAGACTATTTGCTTCTTGTATACCCGTTGCTGTCAGTATTCCAGCCGAGTTATCGGGTATTGTTGTCGCGATTTCATTATTGAAGATCGTTTTTTTAGCCAGAGTCATGGTCATACCTGAGAGTGATGTTTTTCGGTACATATACTCAATATCTTTTTCTGTATTTTTCTTTGCCCACGGGGAGCTTATAAATATAGTGTCTTTCGGCTTTATTAGAGGAGAAGGGATGGTATTCCCACATCACCCTGGAGGGATCACATAGCTCTTGGTCTTTGCGAGGTTCGAGAGAGGTCTGTATCACCCATCAGTTTTCCTACAGGCGATGACAGCCCCAGTGTTCGTCGTGGTATCGATGATAGCGACTTCTGTCGGATAGAGTCATGGTGTGCGTGGTATCGTCCAGCCGGTACCTGACCAGACTATAGATCATATGGTATTTCCTGTCGATACCAGTGAGATGCTCGTTCCACGGACTCAGGCGATGATCTCATGAGTTCCGACACTATATGATCCCGTCTCGGTGAGGATACGTCACCAGAGAGAGCCATTCTCGAGGAGGGCTGAGGCGATACTCGTCCCACCAGAGAGATACCCTATATCGAATGACACGACGGTATCTCCATCGAGACGAAGTATCGATAGATCAGAGAACGCGATCGTCATAGTACATCCAGGAGGTGTTTTGAGGATGTCTCATGACTTCAGGGTATGTCCTGTAGAAGTAGGATTGGTCGAGCTTCCACTTGCATGATAGATCGTAGAAGTACTACAATCTTGACTCTCGATCTTTCAGAAGTCCCCGAGAAAAGTCGAGGTTGATCCGCATATAGGTTTATTATTCGCATCGATCCCCACCCATTTATCCGTTCAGACACAGTTATTTGCGGTGAGATATCCGCTAGCAGTGGTACCATCGAGCATGAGCGTATTTTCTATCACTCATGTCCCCGTATAGGTCTCGATATCACTTCCGATAAGTCTTGATATCGCTGATCCGATACTCCCGCTTCCACTCGGGATTCGTGGAAAGAGTGTTGTATCAGGAAAGAGTGCTGGTACGAGAGCATAAGCGACCCCTATGAAGAGGATGATCGATATGAAGATAGGGAGGATTTTGCGCATATTTTAGAAGTATAGAGGTCTGGAAGTATAGAAGTCTGGAGGTATAGAGGTCTAGGGCAATGAGAGTAAGGGATATGAAAAACTTTTGGTTATCATTTATTCCTTAGGGAAGTGATGAGGCTGTTGAGCATTTTGTGTATTTCTATAAGACTCTCATTGAGATGAGTATAGCTATCTGAGTCTATATAGTCAATATTTCTTGCTATCAGAAGTTGTGTCTTTGCTTCCGCAAGACTTCATCTTGCTATTATAAGGAAGCGTATAAATTCAGTAGTGCTTTCTCTCTCGCTTCATTCGGCAATATTACTAGCAATACTCACTACTGATCTTTGAAATTGATCTTTGAGTCAGAAATCTCGAGAAAAATTAGAATTTTTTGCTATAGATTGATACATCAATACTGCGATATCGATAGATTTTTTCCATACGTTGAGATTTTCATAGTATGCCATAACAGTAATGTTATATGTCTTCTAGCCCTCTAGTCTTTTATTCTACTAGTCCTCTTGACTTCTAGCCCCTAGTCTTCTTATCTACACATGACATTTCCACTTGTATCGAATCAGTAGATACATTTTGTAGCAGGACAAGACTGACTTGGTGCGACTTTCTGAAAATTCGAAGCAGGGAGTCATCCGAGCTTATTCGCATTTGCGACCGTGCCATCTCCCGCATAGGTGAGAACTTGGTCTGGCGTGATACCGAGAATCTGTCAGAGTATTTCTGCGAATTTGCCCCCGCTCGCAGCATTCACGATACCAGAAGATATAAGGAGTGTGAGGATACACCCGAGAGTGAACATGATACCTCGAAGAAAATAGGAGAACATAGTGGAATTTTTTAAAAAATTTTTACTTTTTTTGTATGAAAAATGAAGCATTTTTCGGGAGGGATTTTTGCTTTCAAAAGAGAAATCTGATACGATAGCAATAATATGCAAATAAAGAAAAATCTCAAACATATTTTGATAGTCTCTTGTATCAGTCTGGGATTTATTTTTGGAGCATTGAATTTTTTTGGAAAAAACTTTACGCTTCCACTGACTCATTTTTTTGTATATAGAGACAATATTACGCTATTGAATTGGCTCTATATGTATACATTTAAAGCCTCAGTAAAGGATATTGTTATTATAAAAATCGATGATACAACGCTCAATAGTCTCCAGGCATCTTCAGACTTAAAGATGCTGCGCATACCAAAATCAATCTATCGAAATCTTATCGAAAATCTTGAATCGGTCTGAGTAAAAGGGATTGCATTTGATATCGTTTTTCAAAATGCAGATACAGAGAGGGTTCAAGGGGCAAGTACTACAGAAGAAGAGGAGTTTGCAAAAACACTCATAAAATACCCGAATATAGTCATATCTACTACAGAAAGTGGTGATGGAAAATGTTTTCAAGATAATACAGGAGCATATGTGACTTGTGATTGAGTACCTCGATCGGTATATAAAGATGCAAAACTTTGATATATTGGGATTGCTGAATCTGGCGATAATAAATTTGCTACGAAAGATATTTCGAATATTTTTGAGAAATCTCTACTCGAGGTAGATACACTCAGTCTTGCTCTCTACAAGACCAGTATTGATATTCGGCCAGTTCCATTTATAAAAAATGAAAGATATTTGGTTCCATTTTTTGGATGACCAGGAGTATATCCCAGTATTTCTTTGAGTGAAGTGTTGAAGATGCCGAAAATCCAAAGAGTTTCGAATTTTGCTGGGAAGTATATATTTATCGGCGAATCAGGAACAATGATACATGATCAATTTGTATCTCCAGTGACAGGGAGTGCCATGGATGGTGTCGAGTCTCATGCACATTTTCTCGATGGCATACTCCAAGAACGATATCTGAAGGGATATACTCTTATAGATCCGATTTTCTTTGCATTTGTGATTTGGCTTATCGTGACGATGAGTATCATTTACATTCTCTCACCGAAACAAGTCGGGATATTCGTTGCATTTTTTCTGACTATTTTGATCGTCTGGATGAGTCGATATCTCTATTTTCGATATGCTATCGTGGTCGAGATCCTTCCACTTCTCCTTGCAGGAAGTATATTCACCTTTCCACTCACTTTTATCTATCGATTCTTCATCGTCGATCGAGAGAGGCGTATGATCATCGGAGCATTTGCACACTATCTCGATCCTGAACTCGTGAAAGAGATCGCTGATAATGCAGACTCGATCAAGCTTGGAGGAGAGTCTCGTGAACTCTCTGTACTTTTTTCAGATATTGCAGGATTCACTACGATCTCAGAAAAAACCTCAGTGAAAGAACTCTTCATGCTTATGTCGAACTATCTCTCTCGTATGACGGGGATACTGATCACGCAGTGAGGAACCCTCGATAAGTATATCGGAGATGCAGTGATGGGATTTTTCGGAGCACCACTCATCCAAGAAGATCATGCGAAGCGAGCATGTCAGACAGCCCTCGATATGAGAGAAGCACTTCCAGCATTCAATGAATGGCTCGAGACTCAGTCACTTGAGCCTATAGACTTTCGAGTGGGAATCGGGTCAGGAGAAGTAATGGTCGGAAATATCGGATCAGAAGATCGATTTAACTATACGGTCCTCGGAGATACCGTCAATCTCGCATCTCGACTGGAAGCAATATCCAAAGAATATGGAACACACATCATCGTATCTGAGACGACGTATACGATGACGAAAGAAATATTCCTCTTTCGGAAGCTTGATCTCATCACTGTCAAAGGGAAAGATAAAGCTGTAGGGATATACGAGCTTATCGCAGATATTCGCGATAAGACGATCGACACTATGAAATATGAGCGGTATGAGCAAGCATTAGAGTACTATATGCAATGAAATTATCTCGATGCTGGAAAACTCTGGGAATCACAGCTTCAAGAAGATCCACCCTCTCGTATCATGGCACACAGATGTCTCGATATCCTCAAAGGTGTTCTCATCGTCGAAGGAGGTGTGTATCATATGACAAAGAAATAGTTTGAACGGCACCTCTCTATATTAATGATATGAGAAATGCTCGTGTGTCTTTCCAGTGTTTGGTCTCGATCTTGATCTTCCGGACTGAGGATATGATCATCTCATGTCAGGAGTCGAATCTTTCGAGAAAATTTCTGAGCATTTGGGGAGAAGTGCCTTCCGCAAAGTCAAAATGATAGCTATTTCAGAGTTTCGAGACCCGGATGACACTATACGACTTCAGGATGATAGATACTCGCATCATGAGAAAAAGATTCGACATTGATTCATTCTTCGTATTCATACGAAAAGTCGACTCAGCAATATCGAGATCTTCGAGGGTTTCTATGCTTTCGATATCACGAAAGAATGAGAGCTTATCCATTTCAGAATCAAATTCGGTATCTTCTATGACATATGAGAGTTCGAGATCGATCTTACACTGGTTTTCTTCTTTTTTTCCATTTTTGATCATCTCGATTTTCTCTTCGAGGAGCTGGAAGTAGAGAGATATACCGACTTCTTTCGTCTTCCCTGACTGACGAAATCAGAGGATGTCTCCTGTTCCACGCATCTGCATATCGCGCATCGCTATCTCATAGCCACTTCAGAGAGCACTATGTTCTGAGAGGATCATGAGCCTTTCACGTTCCTCACTTGAGAGTTCATATTTTCTATAGAGGAGATAGCAGACTCAAGGGATATCCTTACGTCCTACTCGTCCACGGATTTGGTGGAGCTGAGCAAGACCGAATTCTTCGGCATCGGATATGATGATCGTATTGGCATTAAGGAAGTTTACTCCATTTTCGATGATCGTCGTCGTGAGGAGGATGTCGTATTTATGTTGTTTGAATCCGAGGATGCGATCCTCGATATCATCAGGAGGCATCTGTCCGTGTGTCATGATAATCTTTACTTCATCGTTCAGGAGCTCTCGAATCTCTCGGTCGATCATCGGAAGAGATCGCACGCGATTGTGTAGGATGATGATCTGCCCACCGCGAGCAAGCTCGGCTTCGATCGATTGTTTGACAGTATGACCTTCCCAACGGGTGACGATCGTATCGATCGGTTTTTTCGAAGGTGGGGGAGTTGTCAGAAGTGATATTTTCTTGAGTCCAGAGAGTGCCAGATGGAGACTTCGGGGGATCGGTGTTGCTGAAAGCGAGAGGATATCGACATGTGATTTCATTTTTTTGATCACTTCTTTTTGTGCGACTCCAAATCGGTGTTCTTCGTCGATGACGAGAAGTCCGAGTCTTCGAAATCGGATATCTTCGGAGAGGAGTCTATGAGTTCCCACGACGACATCGACCGTTCCAAGTTTCATCTCTTCGAGGATTTTTTTGACTTCCTTCGCATGCGTCATGCGTGTGAGTGATCGTACTCGTACTCAGAAAGCTCCGAGACGCTCTTCGAATGTCTCTCGATGCTCCTCTGCAAGGATGAGAAGGGGAGATATCACAGCGACTTGTACCCCTGAGAGTACGGCTTTATATACTGCATTCATGGCGACTTCTGTCTTCCCGAATCCGACATCTCAGGCGATGAGTCGATCCATGGGATGAGGTGACTCCAAATCATGTTTCATTTCTTCGATGATCGTGAGCTGATCAGGAGTATGTATATAGGGGAATGCTGCTCGGAATTTCTCCTCCTCTTCTCGAAACTTCCCAAATGGTATACGTGTCGTGAGGCTTCTCTTCGCTTCAGTCGAGAGGATATCTTCTGCGATCGCTTCGACCTCCTCATCGGTCTTCGACATCGTCCGTTCCCACTCTTTACCTTCAAGACTCGAAAGTTCACTATCAGATCATCCGACATATTTGGTGATACGAGCCAGCTCGGTCATAGGAACGAAAACCCTATCTCCTCATCTATATTCGACTTCCATATATTCTCGTTCGATGAGACCGATACGTTTCTTGAGTATTTGGATATATCGACCGATTCCATGTTCACGATGTACGACGAGATCGCCGATTTGGATCTTGAGAAGGAGGTCGAGATGTTTGATGGTACTTTTTCGTACTCGGTTTTGTACGAATACCGCCCCGAGGATATCATCTGATATGAGGACCAATTTTCCATTTTGAAAATATTTTTTCCACCGTTCGCCCAGATATTTTTCTCCACCCTGAAGTACAAAACTTTCTCGAATATGACGGTATTCGAGAGTTTGTCTTTCAGTATACCCGTTGATATCGAGAAGTTCGCGAAGCTTTTTTTCATACCGAGTGATACAGAGAAGTCCATGTTGCCCATCATGCTCTATATATTCGAGAAATGCCGGAAGGGAATCGAGGGATGGCTTGGAAATATCGATTTTTTCTGATCCTTCTCGAGTGAGAGAAGAATATTCAGTACAATTGCGAAAATTTGCTATTATATATTCTCGCTCTTTGAGGAATTCACATCCGATCATGATCGTAGGACATTGTGTAAGAAGTCAGAGGATCTCTTTCGAAAGATCAGAAGCATCCTCTGGGATAGAGACATTTTCGGAACTTAGCAAAAGCTTCTCCCTATGAAGTCGCTTCGAGGATGAAGTCTCGATGATACTTTCTATAATATCGTCGAAATATTCTATAAGATATTCTCGATCTTCTTTCCAAATACGGATGATCGATCCTTCACGTTTATAGGTTCCCGATTCACCAGGATAGTCACTCTGATGATATCCGAAATCGAGAAGTTTCTCGATAAGGACACTTTGTGCTAACTGCACATTTCGGGTAAGCTCAAGAGTATAGGTACGTTTTATACTTTCAAGATTTCCTTTTACTCGTATTATTTCGCTATGAATTACAATGACTCGTTCATCATATTGATCGAGAGCAAAGAGCTCTCCTGGAGATCGGACTATGCGAACGGGATAGCCCCATATCCATGATCATACTTCTTGGATATATTCCTTCGTTTTATGGTCATCAGTGATAACGTATACTCGATCATGTTTTTCTATGAAAGATCCTGCCAAAAAAATGGCAGAAGTGGGATGGAGAATACCAGAGTAGATCATAAGGGATAGTAGCTAGAAGTCTAGTAACTAGAAGTCTAGTAGCTAGTTACTAGACTTCTAGACACCCCCTATACCTTCATAATCTCTTCATGTTTTTTCTTTTCGAGGATATCGATATCTTTGATAGCACTATCGATGGCTTTCTGGAGTTCAACTTCGTAATCCTTCGCCTCATCTTCACTAATAGTTTTTCCAGTTTTTGCAGAGTCAATTTTTTTCTTAAAATCTTGTCGTACTGTTCGTACTCCTACCTTTGCTTCTTCGGTCATTCGGCTTGCGACTTTCGTGAGATCACGGCGACGCTCTTCCGTAAGGGTTGGGATTTTTATAAGGATCGTTTCACCATTATTGGTTGGGTTGAGTCCGAGATTTGCATCCGTGATTCACTTCTCGATATCACGGATGACTCACTTATCCCAAGGCTGAATAGAAATTGTCTGAGCGTCAAGTGTCGATACTGCAGCTACATTTCTGAGTGGTTGACTTGACCCGTATGCCATCAAATACACTCCTTCGACTATCGCAGGGTTTGCGCGTCATGCCTGGAGCTTAGCAAGCTCATTGGAGAAGTGTTCTTTGGCTTTATGAAGCTCTTGTTGAAGATTAGTAAGCATAATGAAATATATATTTATAATATAAATGTACAAATAGTGTATCCAATTTACCCTTTTCTACAAGCTTTTTTTTGACAAAGAATACTGATAACATATTATGTTCAGGTATATTTATTTTCTTTCCTTCTCGCCTATGAGATCTCTCGCCCTCACTAGTATCGCAGTAATAGCGATTTCTTCTTTTAGTGCTGCCTTCGCAGTGGATGAGCCGACGACACCTCCGACTCCCCAAGCGACTGAGACTACTCCACCAGTACTTCCTGCTGCCCCGAGTGTGACAGCATCTGCTGGTTCCTCCCTTGGTGAATACAAATCTGTTAGTTGTAATTCGAATTCAGCTTTCGCTATCAATAATTGTGATCAATGTTTTGACTGAGGAAATGCAAAGATTGGAGTACGACTCACTGGACTCTTCGATAATTGGATTAATCCAACTTCAACTCCTCTGACAGCCTATAGAGATGAGCAAAAAACTCCAAATATGGTAAAGTTCGGAAATACAACTTGGACGACAAGTCCTGCATCTGAAGCGGGAGTATGGAAGTATTCGAGTGATATCGTATGGACGAGTGGAAGTGGTACAAAAGCTTCATTTATCCTCCCCCCTGGTCAAAAGATCAAATTTCTTGAATCTGATATTAGTGCTGGATATACTCTCGAAAAGACTGATAAGAAAAATGGTGAGATGGTCGGTATGCTCAGATTTCCAGTAGTTTCACGTGTCACGAACCCTCAGACAGCTACAGAAGGCGCTCCAGATACTCACTATGAATGTGTGGCATATAAACTTGAAGCTCCAGTTGCAGTAGTAGTCACCCCTCCGACTCCACCTACTCCTGGTACTCCGACTCCAACTACAACGCCAGTAAAACCAACTCCAACGCCAGAAATGACGAAGACAGAGACAGGTCCAGAGACGCTCCTCCTTATTGCAGCAGCATTTTTCATCGCATTTGGACTTATGTTTACTCTTCGTAAACGTGCATAGTTTTCTATGCATATGGTCAAAAATAACCTCATCTGAGGTTATTTTTTTTGTGAAGAAGAAGTGAAGAAGGAAAATGATATTGACAATCACTATAATAAATTTATTATTATTTCATCTATATTCGAGATATAAAAGAATAGCATTTTTTGCAAAATATGAAGATATGTGGTAGGGTAGTATGGTAATATATTCTAATTTTCATTTTATGTTTACGATTCGTTATGGAAGACATACCTCTGCACAGCAGGTTCATTTAAACTATCTAGCCCCCTGAGCTGCTGCGAGTGGTCCAAATGAAGCGGTTCCTAAAGCGACATGACCTACGATCGATGATCTTATGAAACAAGCTCGTGAAAAACTCGATGCAGTAAAAACCAATACTGATGAAAGTTATGTGAGAAATGAGGTCTATGGTTCATGGCTCAGCAGTAGTGCTGTACGAGATATTCTCAAGCAAGTCATCAAAATGAATGAAGGAAAACGAGCAGATGTTCTCAAACTCATTACTGATATTTCTGCGCAAGCTGAATGGCAGGCTCCGGCGAATAAAAAAATCATAGAAGAGCTCAAAGCTTCATTTGTCATAGAAGAAAAGAAAATCGAGGAGAAGAGAGATATCGCAACAGCAAAAGTAAAGACAGAGACACGAACTTCTCTTACTGGGCTTGATCGTATGCGATGAAGTCTAGATTCGGCACGTACAAAGTATGATGGAAGACTGAATTTTAATGATATTATGGCGATCTTCAAGGATCCAGCAGCTTTTAAGAAGTTTGAAGCCATTTCTAAGAGTGATGCCTATCTTCAGGAAAATAGAGATTGAGTACAAGCTCCAGACAATGAGCTGATGAAACTCCTTGATGCATCAGGATATATCGCACGAGGACGATATGGTCTATCGAATAAAAATAACTATCAAAATCCAGAACTTGGTGCAGTCCTCGAGCTTCGTGACGAACTCATGACGCAACCAAAACTTCGAGAAGATCTTATGTCTGCAGAATACACTCGTTCTCAGGTCGTCTCTGAATATGATCCAAAATCTCCAAATATTTCTGTGGTACTCCAACATCTTGCAGATCTGAGTGGTGATGGGGTGTTGACAGCCAACAATGGAAAAGAATATAGCGGTAATGTCGTCTTTGCACTTTTTCAGAAAGTACTTGACTGAGGGAAAGATACGAATCTTCACCTAGAAGGAGAACTTCCTCTCTTTAATGCAGTTCGATCAAAAGTAACAAATTTTGATGAATTATATAAACTTATCCAGACCCGTGTGAGTATCAGTAGTACGGATATAGCAGAAAGACTGAAATCAAAAGATTGACTGAAGTCTCTCGTAAAAGAATTTCATAGAGGACATCTGACTGATACAGCTCGTACGACACGAAATGTATCTCGTGAATTCGATCGGACTAAAGAAACTCGTTATCAGATCGAAAAGGCAGATGAGATGATCCAAGAAGTCGCAAAAATAAAATGAGCCCTCGTAAAAGAAGGTATGGGCGATAAGGTAGCTGCCAAGATCAAAGAACTCGGAGTCAATCCAGATGGAAAAACAGTCGATGATATCATCGGGAATACAGCCCTCCAGCTCTTTAAACTCAATCCTCGATTCTACTATTCACTCGGGGCGCATGCTTCAGTGACTGATACTGTGACAGAGACGACAAAAATCACTCAGACCATTATCAAGAATATTACGATCGTACAAGATTCAACAGGTCATGAAGTCTCTCGTACATCGACGACTGCTGATGGCGGTACGACGACTGAGAGATCTTCTGATACAGCTCGAAGTGTAAAACTTAATCCAGTTCTTGTCGTAGGATTCAATCAAGATATATTTCGATATCGATCAGAGACTGCAGGTGCTATAGCTCAGGCAGGAGTCTGAGCTATAGCATGAGTCGATGGTGTACGATTTCCTATCACTCTCGGAGTCAATGGAGATGTCACACTCGATAACAAGAATGGGAAAATCCAGACCCAAGGACTCGAAGGGAATTTCGTCGTCGGAGGCCGTATCAGTCTTTCGAAAGATCTCAGATCTGGAGATGTGATCCCATCAGTTGGAGTTGATGTGAATCCCAATGATGTCAAAAATGCCATCGAGAAACAAGAAGTCCGTCTTGCGAATCTTCTCTCGAAGATCAAAATCGATGATAAAGGTGATGCGAACTTCTCCGATCTTCGCAAAGAAATAGTAGAACTCGATCGCGCAAATCCAAAAGATAAAAAAATCCAAGCTGAAATCCGTCTTATGCATAGATTCCTCAATGATCTAGAATCTATCATGATCAGTGATGCTATGAAATCCAAGTCTCCGGAAATGAAGCGAGTACTTCTTGGGAATAATCTTCTCGCATTCCAGTCAAGCTATATCGCCGCAGTTCGCGATGATCTGAAATGAATGCATGTTGCTGGTCTTAATGTCTCATTTATCCCGATGATCAGTGGGGTATTCGTCGGCCTCAATGTCCAACATATCCAACAAAAAGTCGTAAAGATCGGTGGACAAGATATCGTAGAAGATCGTATCATGACATCACCAAATGTATCTCTTGATACACTGAAAGGAAAGGTCACACTTGACGCTGATAAAAAATCGCTTATCCTCCAATCTTCTCAGGGTGTTGAGGTAGCTCCAGGTATCACATCAAGCCTCACTCCAGAAGGACTCGTAAAAATCACTCCAGCAGATGGAAAGAAATTTGAACTCAAAGATGTACGATACAATACACTCGAGTGAGTCAATCTTCGTACACTCTATATCGTCCAAGTTGATGCTGTGGCTCCTGCAGCACGCCCAAAAGCAGCGATAGCACCGACTCCAGTTGCTCCGCCATCAGCTATATCAGAATCATGAAATAAGCCGAGAATGGTATACAATCAAGCAGAAGTCGTCACACAACTCAGGCAAGCAAATAGTACGGAAGATAAGCTCTTTATCCTCTCACGCACGAATCCTACATTTGCAAAAGCGATGGATCTCGTCGTCGATGATGAGTTTGAGTCAGCAATCAGTCTTCTTAAGCAAGATAAAGCCCTTGCCCCTTTTGTAACATATATAAATTCATTAACTGATACAGCACAGAGAAACAAATTTCTCGATGATCTTCTTTTTGCGAGTTCAGGTTCACGTAAAACTCGTACACTGACTCAAGCTGAGTGAGCTTCATTTAACGCTGAATATGCCAAAAATCGTTCTGCATTTGCGAATCGACTTGTCGAACATGCTGGACTCAAAAAGGGAACCCCTGAAGCACAAAGACTTATAGATGCACATACGGTTCTAGCGAGTGAACTTACTTTTGAGACTCAGGGGGAAGTTGCAAAATTTATAACTGCATCTGAAAAACTTCCTCAAGCAAAAGATATCTCAGGTTTGGTTACATTCTCTCAGATTAGTCCACAAGGAAAATTGACCGTTGGAGGTCTCAAATGATTCCGCGGAGATATTAATATCGTAAATCTCACATCAGATATCACAGATAGCACTATGAAAGATCTCTTGATCGCAGATGCGAGAAGAACTGGAGTTTTGCAGTCGAATATGGACAGTTCGAATGCACATATCAAAAATACTATCAAGACAGATTCTGCCCCACAATTCGATCTGATTACTTATAAGGAATTTCTCCGTACAGGGACTCTTCCAAAGTGATTTGAGTCAGTGTCAGTCGTCTCAGCTCCACAATACAAGATGGCACGATGCGCTCTTCCATGAGCTGTGTGTTTCAATGATGTAATGCTCCTCGGGTATCCAAAAATCGCAGCAAAACCTGCAAATCCAAATCTTCCTCCCGTTCCAGAGACTCCAGTAGCGATAGATCAATCTCCGACACTCAGTACTCTCCGTACAGGTGATCGTACAGCAAATGCTGGTAGTGATACAGAGGCAACACTCGGATTTAACTTCTCTCGAGTGATCAATACAGTAACCAATCAAGTCATCGATAATGTCACGAAAGAAATAGTAAACCAAACTGTAGTTATCCAACCTCATACAGAACCTGAAGCTCCTCCAGTAGCTCCTCCATTAGTACCTCCTCGGACAGAGCCTGCAGCTCCTCCAGCAGTACCTCCAGCAGTACCTCCAGTAGCTCCTCCTCCAAGTACGATTCCATCAACTCGACCTCGTCCTGGTACTCCTACTCCACCCCCTCCTTCTCCAACACCAGGAGGATAGAAATACTATAAATTTTACATTTGACAATAGCTATTTTATAAATACATTATTATGAAAACATATATACTTATCTTGTCATCACTCTTTCTTCTCACATCTTGTGGATGATCGAAGTGAGACACAGATACGCCGACCAATACTGACCCTGTAACTCCTACTGTTTCCCAGACAAAATCCTCAGACTGAGTTCCTGCCATCGATCCAAGCACTATAGAGAGTGCTGCTATCACGACGGATGGTTCGACGGGAGTGACTATTCGTCCTCGATAATTTCTCTTATTCTTTATTCTTCGCTTCTATGCGTACCGTACTTACTCGATCTTTGCTCGTACTCGGACTTCTCTTTGGTGGAGCTTTCAGCACCGCTGCTGCAGAACTTCCTTGCAACCAGAGTTTTTCTCCACTCTATCTCCGATATGGTGCCTTTCACTATCTTCAAGATAAAGTTTCTAACACGAATAACTTCCCACTCTATGCTCAGAGCATGTATGGTGAGTTCAGTACACTCGGGTACTTCGTAGGAGGAGGACAGCTCGATAAGCCGGTACTCTGGGATATTCCTGCTCTTGCGAGCAATCTTGTGATGATGCAATCAGAGTTTCCTGTACAGATTGCCAATCGTCCTGCAGTACGATCGACAGATATGGTACGAGGTGATATATATGCACAATATGTAATGACATGGGATATACTCAATACTGTGACTACAGCAGATGATACGAGACACGTAGAATGTCAGCCATATATCGTGACATGGTGTGGTGATGGAACTAAGGATACTCAGCTTGATTGGACAAATACTCCCTATGAATCATGTGATGATGGTGCTCTTAATGGTCAACCTGGAAAGTGTAATGCTACATGTAGTGGTACTACTCCTCCGACTCCAGTTCCATGAGTATGTGGATCATCGAATGGTCAGACTCTTGCATCTGTACCAGTGATGAATCTCTGTAATGCTGGTACACCGACAGCAGTATCTGGATCAGGCCCTTGGACATGGTCATGTACAGGTCTCAATGGTGGAGCAAATAGTCCAGTCTGTAGTGCGAATCCACTCCCTCCCCCAGTGAATGGAGTCTGTAGTAGTACTGTTTCATGAGAAGTATGATTACCACTTGCGAACGGTGCATGTAATCTAGGTACTGTCATTGGATTTGGATCTACAGGAACCAACCCAGTCAACTATACTTGGAGCTGTAGTGGTACAAATGGTGGTGCCAATAGTCCTACATGTAATGCAAGCTATACTCCACCACCTCCTGTAGTCAATGGGGTTTGTAGTTCAGCGGTCACGGGGCCACAATCAGCACCACTTCTTGCATGAGTATGTAATGCTGGTACAGTAGCATGATTCTCATCTGTGGGTACGAATCCAGTAAACTATTCATGGACATGTAATGGACTTAATGGTGGAACCAATAGTTCTTCATGTACAGCGAGTTATATTCCTCCTCCAGTACCAGTCAATGGAGTCTGTAGTTCCACAGTTACAGGTCCTCAGAGCTCACCGCTTGTCACAGGTTCTTGTAATGCTGGTTCAGTTTTAGGTTTTCTCGCATCAGGAACAAATCCAGTCAATTATAGCTGGACTTGTGGATGAGTAAATGGCGGATCAAATAGTCCTACTTGTAATGCCAACTATACTCCTCCCGTCACAAATTTCGCCGTATCGATCAAAAAATATGTCGATACATTCGATGCTCAAACCATAAGTGGAGCTGTCATACTCAATACTGGAGACACATTCGATTATATACTCAGAATCAAAAATGAGTGACCAGCTCCTACGAGCGGTATCACTACCGTGACCGATGCACTTCCTGTAGGTGTCATGCTTAATGGCCCAATATCAGCACCAGGATGGACTTGTACAGGGACAATAAATATTAGCTGTGCTTCATCTTCAGTTGTTGCCGCGAATGCATTTTACTCAGATATTACACTTCATATGAAGGTAACTGCAACAGGAGGTACTATCACCAATATTGCGACAGTATCAAATCCAGGTGGCTCACCACCGACTGGTCCTTCGACTGATCCAGGAGTGATCGTTGTGCCTCCTCCTCCAGTATGTAGTGCTACCTATGTAGGTGCACTCCCAGCTCCGATCAATGCTACCACCCCAGGTCTTTGTAATGTCGGAACTTCTATGACATTTATGACTTTTGCGAGTGGTACAACACAAAACTTTACTTGGTCTTGTAAATCATGAACAAAAACAGTGGGATGTAATGCCAACTATACTCCTCCAGTGAATCATTTCGCGGTATCGATCAAGAAATATGTAAATACATTTGATGCTCAGACAGTCAGTGGAGCTGTAATACTCAATACGGGAGATACATTCGAATATATACTAAAGGTGAAAAATGAATGACCAGACTCGACAACAGGTACAACAACTGTAGTAGATGTACTGCCTACATGAGTAGTACTCAATGGCTCAATATCAGCACCAGGCTGGACATGTGTAGGAACTACTACTATAATCTGTATCAACAATAATTCTATCGCTGGAAATACCTTCTTCCCAGATATCACTCTTCCTATGAAGGTGACAGCGACCAGCGGTACTATTACGAACATCGCATCAGTCTCGAATCCAGGATGTGGTACCCCTGTATGACCTACGACTGATCCAGGAGTGATCGTTGTTGCACCACCACCAGTATGTGATTCAGGAAAAATCGGTGTCCAGTCTTCTCCGTTATCCATGGGATATTGTGCAAGTGGTACTGCGACAGGATTCACTGCTGTAGGAGTCAATCCAATCAATTATTCTTGGTCATGTATAAATGTGAAAAATCAATCAGTTACTTGTAATGCAAGTTATAGTACAGGAAGCACCCCTTCATGTAATAGTATAACTGTAAATCCTGTTTCTGGAAATATCCCCCTTGTATCAAATATTTCTTGTAATACGACAAATGCAACATCAGTTGTTATTACTTGTGGAAATGGTCAAACACTCTCATGATCTATAGGAGTTTGTACTTATACGACAGTAGGAACATTCACGCCAACTTGTACAGTCAATGGAACTATCACGAATGCAGCATGTAAAGGAACAGTAACAACTACCAATACTCCACCTCCTCCTTCCGCTTCTTACGTCTCTATTAAGAAGTACGCTGGTACTCTCGATGGTCAAGATGCGACAGGAGCTCTCTCTGTTGTTCCAGGTGGATCATTTAATTACCGATACGATGTATCTAATACAGGTACTGTCGCAGCTACAGGTGTAGTCGTTACAGATACACTGCCTCAGTATGTGAGTATTAATTCAATTACGAAACCAGCAGGATGGAACTGTGTTCAAGGAACAAAAACAGTCTGAGTGGTCGTACATGCTACTCTTGTTTGTACTACTCCTTCTCTTGCAGCAGGTGCTACTGTTTCTATAACAGTCAATGCTACTCTGGCTCTCACAACTCCTGCAAACGCACAACTTCGAAATATTGCTTACGTATGTAAGCAAGGTGATGCTCCTACAGTCAACTGTGATCCTACTTGTATCGTCGATCCGACACACCCAAGATGTAATCCTCCACCTCCACCTCCTCAGTGTGATCCTATGCCAGGAAGTCCAAACTATGATCCTGCATGTGTAGTGACTCCTCCTTCGACTCTTCGATCGTGTGATACACTCACATCACTTCCAAGTGGTTCAACCCTCTCTCCAAATGTAGATGTCACATATACATGTGCTGCTACAGGATCTATCGCTATCCCAGCAAATCTCGAATACTCTATCAAGTGTGGTGCTGGTGATACATCGACTGGTTCGACGTATACAGGATCCAATACTCGTGTGTGTCGTACGCCAAGTACAAACTCTACTTCACAGACTATCACTTGTGCTGTCCGAGATAAGTCGACTGGTGTAGTATTCTCTGGATCTGAAATCTGAGCATGTAATGTTACGAAGACGACTTCAGGTGGTGGTAGTAGCACGACGATTCTCTATGTTCCAAAATGTGTAAATGGTAGCCCGACATGTGCTACTACTGGAAATTATGCTGATACAGCACTTTGTAAACTGGGAGAATGAAGAGATTGTTATAGCAATCAAACAGATTGTGAGATTGCAAAATGAACTCTCTCTTGTGGATGAGGCGGATGTAGTGGACCAAGCTGTGGAAGTTGTGTCGGAGCAGGATGTTCGAATGGATGAGGATACTGTGGTGACTGAGTTCTTCAGTCTGGTGAAGAGTGTGATGTAGCTGGTGCTACTTGGTGTGGACAACGGGGAGAAAGAGACTATCTTGGTGATCTTATCGAATGTCAGATCAAGGGTCTTACGACTCCTGGAGCTAATCCTATCACGGACCTCTGGATGACGATCCCGACTCTTTCAAATACACGACTTGGATATACATGGCTTGATGGTACAGTAGGAAAAATCCGATTTAATGATAATGGTATGGTCCTCGGTGTGAATACACGAGCCTTCACTATAGCTGACAAGGTAGGATTTGGAATCAAAAGAGAGTTTAATGTCCCACTTACTGTCGAAGCAAACAAGATCATATGTCTGACATCTTCAGGGACAAGCATGAATAGTAATACTGCATGTACAAACTTTGGTAACCTCGTTCCAGCATCGATGAAGTTTACGGTTCCTGCTACGGGGAAGCAATATGTACTTATCGGAAATGGTGATTACCAAGTCCGACAACTTGATGGAACTTATAGACAGTATACTGTGACAGGAAATCCGAATAATATCGATCTCTTCAAGGGTGCAAATACCTATGTCACTTCAAATGGAACTATGAAACTCTATGAAGCGTTCTACGGTACTCAGATCGGTCTTGATGGTCAACTTGCACTCTATCATAATAGTATCACTACAGGTCAACCAATCGATCTCGCAGCACTCAGAGTGAATGTATCAGGAGCAAAAGTCGGAGGAACATCATCGACCGTGAATCGTAAACTCGAAACCTATATTAATAGTACAAGTCTTGTCAGTATATTCCTCTCTGGATTCCAAGGATATACGACGACGACCTCTTCGACTGATGCAGTCGGTGGTGGCTCAGCTACAGCAGTAAATGGTGGAGTGACAGTAAATACTACCAATGCTCCTCTAGGAGGACTCAATGTCGCTGGTGCCGCTATACCAGCAGCGTATAGACTCAATGGAAATGATAACATATATTCTGTAAGAGGTGATGTGATCATGAATTGTACAAGCGGTATCACTGCTACAGAACTCCAAGGGATCCGTACACTTATCGTAGAAAATGGTGACCTCATCATCAACTGTAATAATGGCTATGGATCATCAGATATATCTTCGAGCTGGGCATTCATCGTAAAAAATGGAAATATCCGAGTCGCAAAAGAAGTGACCAATATGGCTGGTATCTATGTATCTATAGGTACACCTGGTGCTACTGCTTGTGATGGAACAGGGAATATCTGTTCTGTAGGAAATCAAGCAACCAATAATATTCTCCGTCTTAATGGAAGTATGTATGGAAATGCGAAACCACTCTTCGATAGTCGTCTCTATGTCCGTGGTACGAATGCTTATGACATACTCACAACAGGAGTCATCATCTCCTACTCAAATCGAGCCCTCGTGAATCCTCCACCACTTCTCTCACAATATCTCAATAACTATAGTGTGACAAGAGTCGTGAAGTAATAGATTTATAAAAAAACTCCCCATTTGGGGAGTTTTTTAGAGTGAGACATTTTTATTTTTTTTTCTGGCGCTCAGGAGTTCATCGCGTATTTCTGCTGCTCGCTCGAAATCGAGGTTCGCGCTTGCTACATCCATTTCGAGTTCCAGCCGTTTGATATAGACTCAGATATTCGCGATATGTCAGCCATCAAAAGTATCTTTTTTCTTCGATGGTATGCCGATCTCTTTGATCGAAGATATGATCGTACGAGGAGTGATACCATGTTTGGTATTATATGCCATTTGGACTTCTCGACGCCTCTCTGTCTCTTCGATCGCTTCGACCATCGCGATCGACATTTTCTTTCCATGAGAATACATGATCACATGACCATTCACATTTCGAGCAGCACGACCGATGATCTGGAGGAGGGAAGTCTTCGATCTGAGAAATCCTATTTTCTCTGCATCGAGGATACCGATAAATGAGGTTTCAGGGAGATCGAGTCCTTCTCGCAAGAGATTGACTCAGACGACCACATCGATCGTTCCCATGCGGAAATCTCGAAGGATTTCGAGGCGTTCGAGGGTCTCGATCTCTGAGTGAAGGTATCGGACTTTCATCCCATTTTCTGAGAGATATTGTGCGAGATCCTCTGAAGACTTCTTCGTGATCGTCGTGATGATCGATCGTTCCCCTCGTGCGATCGCCTGGGTGATATTGCGCATGAGAGAGTCGACCATATATTCCATATCTTCGATCGCTATCGGAGGATCGATGAGTCCTGTAGGACGGATGATCTGCTCAGCGATGATAGCATCTTGTGCATATTCATACTTTCCTGGAGTTGCTGAGACGAATATCGTCTGCCCACTTTTTTTCTCGAATTCATCGAACTTGAGGGGACGGTTCTCGAGGGCAGATGGAAGACGAAATCCATAGTTCACGAGGTTTTCTTTACGAGCACGGTCTCAAGCATACATCCCACCGATTTGAGGGATGGTCATATGAGATTCATCGACGAACATGAGATAGTCTTTCGGGAAAAAATCTAGGAGTGTCGAAGGAGCATCGCCAGGATTTCGATTCGAAAGATACATCGAATAATTCTCGATCCCATTCACAAATCCCACTTCCGTGAGCATCTCCATATCATACTCGACTCGCATCTGTATACGCTCGGCTTCGACGAGTTTTCCTGCATTTTTAAAGTACTCCACCTGATCTTCCATTTCTGCCTTGATCCTTGGGATGACTTCGTCGATGACTGATTTGCTCGTCACAAAATGCTTGGCAGGAAATATCACGATCTCATCTCGATATTCGAATACTTGGTGGGTGAGATACTCAGTACGAGAAATACGCTCGAGAGTATCACCGAAAAATTCGAGTCGGTAGATTTCTTCACTGGAGCTTGGCCATATTTCGAGCGTATCTCAGAGTACATGGAACATTCCAGACTTGAAATCTGCAGTTGATCTTTTGAATTGGAGGTTTACGAGGGCAGCCAGTATAGCTTCGAGAGGATAGTCCTCACCCACTTTAAATCGTAGACATTGTTTCTCATATTCATCTGCTTCACCGATACCATAGATGCAAGATACTGATGCTACGATGATGACATCTCGGCGTGTGAGAAGACTCTCTGTCGCCGCATGACGAAGACGGTCGATCTCTTCGTTGATCGTTGCTTCTTTTTCGATATAGGCACCACTTTTTACGACGAATGCTTCTGGCTGATAATAGTCATAATATGATACAAAATAGTGCACCGCATTATCTGGAAAAAATTCCTTGAACTCTTGGGCTAGCTGAGCTGCGAGTGTCTTATTGTGTGCGAGGATCAGTGCAGGTCGCTGAAGTCTCGAGATGATATTCGCCATAGTAAAAGTCTTTCCTGATCCTGTCACTCCAAGGAGTGTCTGAAACTGAGAACCTGCATCGAGTGACTCGAGGAGCTTTCCTATCGCTTCTGGCTGATCTCATGTAGGAGAGTATTTGGATGAAAGTCTAAATAGATTCATATTTCATGATTAATAGTAGAAGAGTATATCCAAATTTATACTTCTACCAAAAATATTCTTTGACCAGAATAATTTTCCTATTATACTAAATGTAATTTAATTATTATTAATAATATGCATTTTTCAAAAAAGGGCTTCACGCTCGTAGAAATGATGGTCGTAATTGCAATTATAGGTGTCCTCGCTGCAGCATTGTTTCCAAGCTTCTCATCCTATCAGCAGAAATCTCGTGATGTCACAAGGATTACAGCCATCGATATCGTACATAAAGCTCTCGCAACATATTTTCTTGATGAGGATCGATATCCGAATGCTGTAGCTGGATGTGTTCCTGATGCCGTCGTGATGAAGTATAATGCCGGAAGAGCATCTCGTGATAAAGTTTTAGCGCACGATAATGGATGTGGTGCAAATGGAAATTTTGGATATGGGACGGGATCCAATATTGCACATCCTAGTGCTGGAGCAGATGAATATGTCGTCATCGCACGATTTGAGTTTCCTGATACAGGAAATTTTTCTGGTGGGTATATCGCTCTCGGTGGCTATACGGGCACATTCTCAGCCTCAGGCTTTGCTAATGCTTATACAAAACGTATAAAGTGATCTGGGAATTGGTATATCACACTCAAATAGTATTATATTACGATTTCTTTGAGGGCCTTTTCTGCATGTCCTTTCGCTTTCACATTCCTCCATTCTTGGAGGATTTTTCATGTTTTATCGAGGAGAAATGTCGATCTGATAACGCCGATATATACTTTCCCATAATTTTTTTTCTCGCCGATCACTCCAAATTGTTCATGGAGCGTCCCATCGACATCAGAAATAAGAGGTATTCCGAGTCCACAGCTTGTCGTGAATTTTTCATGACTTACTTCACTATCTTTCGAAACACCGATAATCTGGATTCCGAGTTTTGCGAAATCATTTTTGAGTCGAGTGAAGTCTTGTGCTTCTAGGGTACACCCAGGAGTATTATCTTTCGGGTAGAAGTAGAGGAGAGTGCGTGGCGAATCAAAGAGGACTTTCGAAAGGAGATTTTGCATAGTATGATGAAAAGTAGAAAGTAAATAGTGAAGGTTTAATGAGCTTTATCTTGAGAAATAATACTTTCTCATTTGAGGATTCTATCGATCGCTTGTGAACGAAATTTCTCACGAAGCCTTCCAGGATTTTTGTAGAGGCCTATGATTTCTTGTTCTTCCCATGGTTCTATGATATATCCATATCGAGGATCTAGAGTCTGAAACATTTCATGTATCTGTTTATAGGAAGTCCGTCCGATACTTTCTCGTTGTCTTTTTTCGAGGAGTTCTTTTGCTCGCCATCTCGCAATCCTGATACAGATGATCGCTTCAAATAAATGAGTAAGCTCATCCTCATAATCAGTGCTTCACGATTTGATCGTTTCAGTAAGAGAATGAGTTTTTTGTCTTTCTGGCGGTATATTCATATTTGTTATAGAGATATTAGTAGAGTATCGTAGGAGTTATTTTTGCTGAGAAATTACCCGTATGATGATATTGGTAAAATATATGACTTCTTGGACGTCTTTAGGTGGAAGGAGTCCAATGATCATCTGCCAGAGCTTGATCCGGAGGAGTTCTTTTTGCTCTGATGTGAGCTCTGTATGAGGTGAAGGAGAGTACGTCAACAATAATGGAGCATCATCATTTCAGCCAAAATACGTATTCATCAGGAGAGGACTGAAAGCGAGGACACCATCGACTTTCCTTTTGGTATACTCAGAAAATATCGGATGTGCATCGGGATCTTCCAGAAGATGAGCATAGTGTTCTCAGAGAGATCCATCATATTGTGCATCTAATGCAGTGTCATAAAATCACATCATCATATCGTGAAACACTCGCTCTCACGCAATATTTCACATAATCTGCTTGAGAGCAGCTTGTGTCGATATCCTTGCTCTGAGAGTTCTATCTGGCAGATCAGTTCCAGATATTTCTCATCGATTTTTGCCTCTACGCAATAATCGTCTTTCTATTAAATCGAAATTTTTTGGTCTCCCTGAATATGCATGAAAGGATCGACTCATTTTTGTATTATAAAAGACATGAAATATATTTCAAGTTTTTAGATCGACAATTATTTTTTCTTAAATCAGATCTTTTTTATGATTCCATTTCCATCATCTCCCGTTACATACTCGAGAGTGATAATACTCAGATCATCCTCATCACGATCGAATATTTCACGAAGCTCATCTGCATAATCTTTTCCGAGACGGTGTTCGAAAAGAAAGAGGATATCATTCATGATTCCTCGAATATGGTTTTTACTTGATTGAAGTAGTTCTATCTTGAAAACCCCTTCCTTCCTTTCGAGTGGGGTAAGTCCAGCAAATATCCGTTTTTCGCTCTCTCTTGCTTGTGTGAGTATGGATGATTCTCTTTTTCTCTGGAGATACTTATTCTTGAGTTGCTTCAGATCTTCACGAGTCATGAATGCTATCGCTTCTAGAGTACTTCCATTTGGGTCTGCCTCTATCATCTCGGCTACGAGATACGGGTAGAGCGAGGGTGAAGAGTTATGATTTTTCATATCACTTATTTTGTTGGTGTGACAGCTCCACTTACCGTCTCTTCTATTACTCGAGCCCTATTACCATTAATCACTCTGAGATTCCCCGATGCTTGATTTATACTCCCTACTTGAGTTGCCGGTCAGGAAGAGGGTCTAGCTGCTTGGGTGATGCCAATAGGAGGAGCTACTGGGGGTGCATCTGGAGTGGTCGATGGTGCAGTTGGAGTAGGTCTTGGAGTAGCTCCATTTGCTTCAAGGTAGAGAGATTTGATCCCGAGATCTGCAAAAAATCTTGCCTTGAGTTCATCTCATATCGCTTGATTTTGTTTGAGGATGATTTCGAGTGTTCGACTTGAGCTTGAGAGAGTAGGATTTAAGTCACGAAGTGCTTTTCTTGCAGCATTATTTGATTCTATCATTTTTGCGCTATCACCACGCATTTGTTCTTCGGAAGTATATATTCTATGACCTCAGAGCCTTTGATTGAAGTCTGCTACTTTCGCCTGAAGTTGTGCAATAAATGATTGGAGTTTTGCTTGAAGGTCTGCATTTCCTACGACTTTACCATGTATTTTTTCGAACGCAGCATTCGCTACTGTCATATCTATGCTTGCTTTATAGGTATTGTTTTTATCAAGTTTGACTTCGAATATTTCAGGATTCATTGAGTGAGTAAGTAAAAGATTAAAAATTGATAGTAAGTGCTTCTTTTTCTTCCATTTCTTCTTGTGTATGCATTGCCTGAACGACTTGGCTTATTTCTTTGGTAAGAAATTGGCGAGTCTGCTCGAGATAGTTTTCGATCAGATCTTTTTTTCGAAGAAGACTTTCATCGTCCATTTCATGAAGTTCTTTATAGATTGCTTCCTTTTTTCCATTCTCTGTAATCACAAATATCTCCGATAATGTGATGACGAGACCTATAATGAATGTATCACGTACGTGAGGATCGCTAAATGTAGACATAAAAAAATGATTATATACGTATATATAACCACAATGTTATTTTTTTGTCAAATTATCACTCAATATTTTATACACTTCGTGTGTCTTCAACGATAAGAGGATGAACTCCGAGTTTCTTCGCAAGATTCTCTCGATTTGCTTGAGATTCTTTTGCATAGGCGAGAAAGAGTACTTCTGCATCTTTGGTGAATTTTGCTCCTGTGACTCCAGGAAGTTTGCTCAGTCCAGCCAGGATCTCACCTTTCATTGCTTCTTTGCTCGGACCATTTGCGAGCTTTTCGAGTGCTATGATCGCTTCGCTGACATGATGGACATCTATAAGCTCTGGTGTTCAAGACTTTAGTGGTTCCTGAAATTTGAGAGAATCGAGGGATGGATTTTCATTTGTGGTCATAGGAAATGAGGTTTGGTTATTTATCCGATAATGATACTGAGAGACATATCAATATTTCTTCGTTCCTCGTTCTCGAGGAAGAGGTGCTCCATATGCAGCAGTCGATAGAAGTACGATTTATTGATCTCGGCGGCTTGCCCGAAGTACTCGTCGATATCATCTTTCTTCTTCAGGAGACTATCATCGTCGAGTCCAGAGAGTCCTTCCATGATTTTTTCACGTTTGGTCTCATCCCCGATTTCGAATATCTGCAAAATAATCTCGGTAATACCGACGATAAAATTTTTGCGAGCATCTTCTGTGAAGAGAGGTTCCATGAATCAATAAAAATAAGGTACAAGGAAAGCCTACCACATGCCGTAGCTGTTGTCAAAAATCTCCCCTTCCATATCGGTAAAATATAGGAATAAATAATATTCTAGCACCTAACATAAAAAAGTGCTAAAAACTTTTGACAGGAGAAAAATTTCTGATACAATTGTCTCAATCCAATTCGGAGAATATTTCTTAATTATTATAACTATGTCGAAAATTATCGGTATCGACCTCGGAACTACGAACTCATGTGTCGCCTTCATGGAAGGTGGACAAGCAAAGGTGATCCCGAATACAGAAGGAGGGAACACGACTCCATCAGTCGTCGCTCTGAAGAAAGACGGTGAGACGATCGTCGGTATGCCTGCACGTCGTCAGTCTGTCACGAATCCTGGAAAGACGATCTTCTCTGCAAAACGCTTCATCGGACGCAAGTTCTCTGAAGTCACAGAAGAACTCAAGGCAGTACCATTTAAGGTCACGAAAGGTGATGATGGTGGATGTATGATCGAATGGGACGGCAAGCCTGTCCGCCCAGAAGAGATCTCTGCGAAAGTCCTCGAAAAGCTCAAACATGATGCCGAGAAATATCTCGGTCAGAAAGTCACAGAAGCCGTCATCACGGTGCCTGCATACTTTAATGACTCTGAGCGTCAAGCGACGATCAATGCGGGAAAGATCGCTGGACTCGACGTCAAGCGTATCGTGAACGAGCCTACTGCCGCAGCCCTCGCGTACGGAGCAGATAAGAACAAAGATCAGAAAGTAGCTGTATATGACTTCGGTGGTGGTACCTTCGATATCTCTATCCTCGAGATCGGAGCAGAAGGGACATTCGAAGTACTCGCGACCAATGGTGATACGCACCTCGGAGGTGATGACTTCGATCAGAAGATCTTCGAATACGTCATGAATGAGTTCCAGAAAGAGACCGGGATCGACCTTCGCAAGGATGCTATGGCAGTCCAGCGTGTCCGTTCTGCTTCAGAAAAAGCAAAGATCGAACTCTCATCTGCGACTTCTACTGAGATCAATGAACCATTCATCGCGATGAATGATGGAGTACCAAGCAACCTGAATATGACGATCACTCGTGCGAAGTTCGAAGAGCTCATCGCTGATCTCGTCGAGCGCTCTATGGAGCCTTGCCGAAAAGTGATGAAAGATGCAGGACTTCAAGCAGATCAGATCCATGAAGTCATCCTCGTCGGAGGATCGACTCGTGTCCCGATGATCAAGGCGAAAGTCGAACAATTTTTCAAGAAAAAACCAAACGAATCCGTCCATCCAGATGAAGCGGTCGCTCTCGGTGCTGCGATCCAAGCGGGGATCATCCAAGGAGATGTGAAGGATGTCCTCCTTCTCGATGTCACTCCACTTTCTCTCGGTATCGAGACACTCGGTGGTGTCATGACTCGTATGGTCGAACGCAACACGACGATCCCAAGTAGTAAATCTCAGGTCTACTCGACGGCTGCAGATAACCAAGATAGCGTAGAGATCCACATCCTCCAAGGTGAGCGTGAAATGGCGAATGACAATAAGTCACTCGGACGATTCATCCTCTCGGGCATCGCGAATGCTCCACGTGGTATACCACAGATCGAAGTCACCCTCGATATCGATGCCTCTGGAGTCCTCCATGTCACAGCCAAAGATAAGGGAACTGGAAAAGAGCAAAAAATCACAGTGCAGGGAAGTACTGGTATGAGCGATGATGAAGTGGATAAACTCGTGAAAGAAGCAGAAGCCAACCGCGAAGCTGATAAGAAGAAGAAAGAATCTATCGAAGTCCGCAATCACGCTGACTCTATGGTCTACCAGTCTGAGAAGACCCTCGAAGAGAACAAAGGAAAGTACGATGAGAAAGACGGAGAGACTGCGAAGTCGGCTCTCGAGCGTCTCAAGCAAGTCCTCGCAGACAGCAACTCTTCGAAAGAAGATATAGAAGAAGCGAATAAGACACTCTCTGATGTCATGATGAAGATCGGACAAGCCATCTACTCGCATGCAGGAGATCCTGAGAAAGCCGAAGAGAAGAAAAATGATGATGGAAGTGTCGAGGCAGAGGTAGAGGAGAAGTAGTAACGTAATCCCCACTTATTTGAGTGGGGATTTTTCTAAATACGGTTTACATGCCATTTAAAAATCAACTAAAAGCGTCACAGGTAATACAATTTCTTAAACAGAAGGATTATGAGTATAAAAAAGAGATGTGACAATGATGATTATGAAGAACAATTTTATTGAGGGATCCTATTGTGGATTTAGATTTTGTGTGTAAGAAATATTCACCAGAGAGTTGAATCGGTGATTTATATTTTCCACATTTTATCCAAGAGATCCGAGTTCTACATTTAATGCATCATAAAAATATTGTAAGGGTATTTAATTACTACTTATATCCAGAGCAAAGAACAGGATATATTCTTATGGAATATATTGAATGAAGTCATATTGATAAGTATCTATTTGAAAATCAAGTAAAATTAATGATATTTTTTCTCAACTTATTGATGGATTTGTGTATTTAGATGAAAATAGCATCTTACATAGAGATATTCGTCCTGCAAATATAATGGTTTCTGATGAAGGACTTGCTAAAATTATCGATTTTTGATTTGGAAAAAAAATTGAAACATCAATTGACAACAATAAAAGTATTAGCTTGAACTGGCGATATGCTCCACCAGATGAGTTCACTGAATGACAATATACAATATCTACAGATATATATTTTTTAGGAAAACTTTTTGAAGAAATCATTAAAAAAGATCCTGACTTGTATAATTTTCAATATACAGAGTTACTTAAAAAAATGGTAAAACCATCTCCTAGCGATAGATATAATAGATTTATCGAGGTTCAGAATGATATTCTATCTTTAGAAGGAGACGATAATGGCTTTGAAGTATCATTTTCAGATGAAGATAAGTCAGACTATAGGGGCTTTGCGTGAGAATTATTACACTCCTTGTCTAAAATATCTAATGATATTACGTACGTTACTGATATTGAAGAAATACAAAAAAAATTATCAGATATATATAAAAATAGTATGCTAGAAGATGTTGTTTACGATATGGTCTGATTAATTAATGTCTTTATTAAATGAGAATGGACATATTATTCAAAAAGACAGATGTTCACATCAACTCTAGGGTCGTTCTTAAAATTATTGAAATCACACTCAAAGGATGAGCAGAAAATTATTTTAGATCACTTGCGTATTCGTATAAGTGGTATTGATCGAATAAAGAATCCAGATGAAATTAGCATCGAGGATATTCCATTTTAGATAGTTCTTCCACTTCGGAGGGATTTTTTTATTGCCAACATGAAACAATTATGTTATAATTAATTATAATTATTATTTGGCAAGTATGGAACAACTTCAATTTCAAGAGATGCTCGATGAGATCGATTCGCTCAAAATAAAGCGAAGAGAGTGACTCCAAAAAACTTCATACTTTCGAAATCATCCAGATTACTTAGAGTTTCTTCTTCGAATTACCTATGAGCTTACAGATAAGGATTTTGAATATTTTGTTGCATATATTTTGAAGCATGATGGATTTACTAGTATTATAGTACAAGGTTGATATAAAGATGGTGGTACTGATATAGTTGCTGAAAAGAACTGAAAAACTTTTCTTATTCAGTGCAAACAATGGGCTAGTCCATATGTAACAATGAAGAAAGCAGGAGAATTTTATGGAACGATTTATCCGCTTAAGAAAAAAAATCCAGATGCAGTTATTGCGTATGTAACGACCAGTTATATAAACGATGAAGTTTGAGACTTTTTTCATATCCACTGAATTGACTGAACAATTTCGAATGGAGAACTTCTAGATTCTTGTCGTGAATTGTGACTTTTTACCGAGGAATGATGGGGTAGGTTGATTCGATATATAAAGCAAGAACGAATTTTAAAATTAAGAGAAGAATTTCAGTCTTCACTTCCTGTTGAAAGTATTTTAAATAAGTTACAAAGACAACGAGTATATGAATTAAGAAATCATCTCCAACCTAGTAGACATAAAGCATATATCAATTCAAGTTCGATTGATTACTCTGTGAATTTTTTTCAATACTGGAACCTCGTATAAGACTTTTCCTATGAATAAATGTCCATATACACTCTTCCGCGCGATCACCCAGAAGCTACGATGAGTCTCACCAGAGATATCGAAGGATGATCCCAAATTTCAGACTTATAAAATGATAGGTGTCTATCTGCAGGAGATATTCCCGCAGAGTTTTTTCGATCAGATTCTTCTCGAGGTAGAACATATAGATGAAAGTGGTAGGATCGTCTGAATTGATCTCGATGATGAGATGAGATGATTATGAGATGACATGGCTCAGCTTGTAGAATGTGGATCATTGCAGTCGAGTCTTGCAAAGAAAGTGTATTATTTGAATGAGCGATGCAAGCAGGCGGTGATAGATTTTTTTATGATGCGAGACTCAGAGAATCCAAATGCATATACACTTATCTGAATCTCATGAGATTCAGATTTTAATGCTGCCGTACGCTGAGGTATAGGGACATTCTTTCATGAGTTTCTTTTTTGTATATCGGGATTTACTTATGAATGAGCGAAAAATGGTCCAATAATCGTAAGTAATATCACAGCGATACATGGAGAGAAGGCTTCTATAGAAAAGACGCTTCGAATGTCTGGATTTTTATCGAGATCGAACATTCAGTTTTTACCGAGCAACTATACATTCGATGTATCGACTTGACTCCTTACTCGAGTGAATGGCATGAGGGAGCCATATAAGAATAACGCTGTCGGATGTCCTGCTATTCGCAAATTCTCATGATGAGATGAGCCAGTATTTCATCGTATGTTTGAGACTCTGTGGAAAGTAGTGACATCGGAATTACCGGTAATAAGTCATACTCATATTATCGAAGCGACATCAGGGCAAGTATGTAGACGAATAGAATAGATAAGATTATTTAGAACTATTGACATTCATATATAAATTATACTTATGTCAATAGAACAACATACATCCATAGATGGTGCGCTGACACTTGCACCGCAATTATTTTTTCTCAGTATTGGGACGACGGAGGACCTTACCAGATGAGTCGAAAATATGGAGCAGATACAAGCTCGCATGTACCACTATCTGTCTCAAGCCCGAGCCCTTCTCGATAAGCCGAGAGCGGGATGGATGCATGACTATAAGAAAATTCCAGAAAAGTATTGGGAGACGGTCGGAGCACATATGGTGAAAGTCGGTATCGCAGGATATAAAATCCCAGATGGACTTCTCAAGTGGCATTTACGGAGAAATGAGGTACCATCAGCAGAGCTTTTACAGATTTATGCAGATACGAATACGCGTATTCGTATCACGAGAAAGGGATTTTTTCATGATTTCCAAGAGTGGGGCAAAAACCCTGACCTCACCCCAGGAGAAGCGACCAAAGAAGAGCAAGATCGTATAGAGTATGAGGCAATGCTCGAATATGCTCGTGCATATGGTGATGACTTTCCATTGCGAATGTATGAAAGTATGCGTGAGAAAACACTCGAAAATGAGATGGTAATGAATCCTGATAAAATGGACGCAGCCGTGAGGCTCTCAATTATGAACGAGAGGTTCCAGGTTGCGATGTATCAGAATTCTTCCCCTATACGTTTCGAAAACTTACTTTTCCTATGATGAAGGAAATTCTCGCTACCCTCATCGACCATAGGAATGACTATCCAAATGATTTTTTTATTCAATATGATTCGCTCTTATTTCATGGAGGGAATATCGATGCATGGAAGAGGGAAATGGATCTTCGAGCTCGTTTGGTCTAGTATGGGAACTCTCTGCGAAACTCGGGAGATTTAAGGAGCGGTGGTGAGATGATTAGAATAATCCCTCCATTTTGGAGGGATTTTCTATTTTTGTGGAAGTGTACGTATTCTCATTCGATGAGATGTTCTATTCGGTCATCCAAATTCTTCGAGTCTTTCATACGTTCCGATCATCGTATTGCCATCGAGTGCAGTCACTACGCCATTTTGCGTCCATCATATTATCTGACCTCCTACCATAGTTCCACGAGGAGTCTTATCTCATTCCCATACAAGTTCAAATATACTTCATTGTTTCTGACGAGTATCACCAATGACTGTAGTAAGAGGCTCACTCATCAGTGGGAATCAGGGTATCTGATCGGGAGTATCGACAGTCGATATCTCCATAACTGATACATGTGGATGTGGAACTTGCCATGACATGTAATGTATATTAATTATTAAATATAATATGTCAATCTATCTAGAGAGCATGATAGAAAATTGACAAAATATAAAATACTGTATTATATACCGAAATTAACTTTTCTCCTATGCCGACTCGTCATGGTCCATTCTTATCTGAAAATACTGATATACTCGTTCCGAGTAATTCGGAATCAGGGGAGAGTGGTATGCTTATTTTTCGATTCGAACGAATGATAGTGCAAGTAATGCTGTACTATAAAGAACAACGATTTACACATATTCCTGGATCTACTTATAGCCCCTCCTGAGATGGGGATAGAGCACTTAATCGAGATCTTCCGAAGCTCTATGGGGTCTATACGACTGAATATATGCACTACCTCGCAAAGAAACGACTCTTTGATGAAGGGAAACTTTCAGGTGGTATCTGATTCGAACGTATACATCTCCCTCCGAAGTTCGCGAAACTCAGCTACCAACAGGTAGCAGATACACTCCTGTGGTATGCTCAATACTCGGATCGAGAAGAACGTGAACTGATCATGGAGTTTCTCGTGACAGATAGCCGATGTGGAGGAGGATGGAATGAATATAATGAGAAAAACAAGCGTGTCCAAACCATACTTTCCCAAGTAGCCAACTCATATTTAGTCCAGCAGTTCCCGAAAGAATAATCCCTCCAATTTGGAGGGATTATTCTATAGGAGTATAAACTATACTTCAGGATTATCGAGAGCTTGTTCCAGTTTATCGAGATAGTGATTCACGGCTTTATCGGCATTTGATTGGACTCCTATACTATCAGCAGCAAACTGTAGAAGCTTTTTTCACTCGGGTGATGTATCCCACTTGAGTGCATCCCAACGGAGTCGCAAAAGTCTTTCGATACGTTCTCGTACTCCTGCAGATACCATATTTCTCTTTGCGAGTCATCTCAGAGTATCTGTGAGGGTATTGTCGTGATTTCGTGTATCGCTTCCATCTCCGAGACTTCCTCCGAGTGCTCGTATATTTTTCCGAGCGATATCTTCGCTTGTCATCATCCCCTTATCCGTAGCATGTACATGATTGTATGGACGTTGATTTGCTCGAGATCATTGATCGAAATAGTCGTAAGAGTATCCCATAGTATGAAATTATAAATAATTTATATAATAACTTTATCTTAAAGTATGTCAAAGTATTTTCTTATACTTTTTCTTAGGTATAGATTTATGCTGGGGTTGCTTGCCATGCTCACTCGGGTTCCTCTTTGCTCGGTCCATTCCCGAATGATCTTTTCTTAAATACGGGGATACCACCAAGTCCCGTGATCGTGGCTGATCGAATTTTATACTCCTTTTTAGGTGGACTGATCATGTCCTCATGTCGTCTGAGTATATCTTGTGAAACAAGGATACGAGATACATCTATACGGATCGTAGTTCAGTCTATGAGACTTTTTTCTCCGACTGCATGAGTGATAGAGAGCTCTGGCAGAGAATCGAGAGGTTCTATATGTCCTTCCACGGTGATATTCGTCGTATCTTCCCCTTTTTCATTTATAGAGAAAAATGGCATCTCAGTAAGAGGTTGCTCATCGCTCGCAATATCGTGGATTGTAATCATAGAAAGGAGTGACCTCCAGAGCTTGAGAGTAGTCATGAGTTCAGCTGTGATGACTCTATCTTGGTCATGAGTCGGAAGATCATATGCAAGAATATCTCTGACCAAGAGCCGAGTAGATATCCTTTGGATAAATGTGGGATGCATCCAAATTTTTCCGAGTGCCAGAGAAATTTCCATAAGAAGTCACTTTCTTACTGATTCTTTCTTTCTACGTATATCGATCGTATCATGTGGAAGGTCTTGGAGTAATTTCCATTCGTTTGGAGCGATATAGAGTATCCAATTTTTTGCAAGCTCTCTCGGTGATTGCCATACAGTACTACTTACCAATTCGAAAAAAATATCGAATGATTTTTTGTAGCTCTGTGCAAGCTTCTCTCAAATATAATTCGCAATATGAACGAACGCATTATCAGATACTATAACTCAAGGAGTATTCATACCTATAATATAAGTATTTTAATATTCTTGTCAAAAAAAGTACAAGCAGAGTTGCTATGAGAGATGCACTATATACTCCTTCGTAGAAGCATACTACTTGAATGGATAGGGAAAAAGTGAATGCAAAGAAGAATTGATTTTCATAGTGAAATTCTTTATATGAGATCGTATTCGAAAGACTCTATGACTTTTTCTAGAAGATTAAGGAGCTGTACGGTGTGAATTAGCATATCCTTTCCCGAGTAAAGTGAAGATCGATTTTTTCTTATAGGGATTTTGTCACAGATGTTTCACTTCTGAGTCTTGAATATGAACCCTGGTTCATTTATTCTTTTATTTATTGTTTATGTATAAGTATCTCTTCATCTTTATCCTCTCTATTCTTGCTCTTCCTGCTCATGCTCTCGTCCTGGAGGGAAGTGGAGACGCTTGTAAAAATGCAGATGGCAGCTTCAATCAAGATTGTATGTATATGACGACGGCTCCGAAGATGAGTCCGAGACAAGCTCTTCAGGTATGAGTCTGGAAGCTCTCGACTTTTAACGGAAAGACGATCGACTCTGATGCTACGATCTCATTCGAGAAGACTCGATTTCATGCGAAAATCTGTAATACGATGAATGGTCGATATGGAGTATTTCAAGAGAGAATTATTTTTCGAAATACTATGTCTACGATGATGTACTGCGAAGGAGATCTGATGACGATCGAGTCAGCATTATCGACCAATCGTGTGAACTTTATGGTCTGATCCGAGAGTCTCACGATGACAAACAGAAAGGGGGATATATTCGTATGGAAACGCTAATTCTAGATATTTTTTGTAAGAAATAAGAATCCAAAATAATCGTTGGATCGTAGTCAGTGATATCGATTTTTCGTATGAATTTTAGGTATGCTTGAACCTATAAACTTTAAAAATCCCTCCATTTCGGAGGGATTTATTTGCAAAAAAGTATATTTACCATACTATTACTTCATAAATAGTCAATAATATATGGATGAATTCATAGAGCAGATACCACCTATAAATGCCCAATATCTTCTCGAATCTGAGCCGTATCATGTCTATGCAGATGCA
>JAYVIJ010000044.1:0-26075 GCA_043770315.1 Candidatus Altimarinota bacterium
AGTACGACCTTAGGGGATATCGCTACAATAGAAAGAAAATATAAGAGTGATACAAAAAATATCCTTGTGCTTTCGGAAAATGATACAACTATACAATCGGTAGTCTCAGGAGAAGCTGGAATGAGGAAGGGATATGCATATGTAGGAATGACGGTCAATAAGACCGATAGCGCGAATATATTTAGCGTAAGCGATGCTGCAAAATGAGTCGTAGAAGAATATCTATTACGACCTGAATACAAGCAATTTGGAGCAGTATATGCGATAGATCTCGCTGATAATATCCGAGATGATTATGCGGAATTAGCGAAAGAAGCAGTCGTCACTCTTTTACTGGTGTTTGTAGCAATGTACCTTTTTGTGGGATTTCGTGACTCGCTTTTTGCTTCCATCACCCTTCCACTTGCCTTTCTTTCGACATTTCTCATCTTATTTTATGGAGGATATACGATGAATTTTTTGACGAACTTCTCCCTCATTTTATCATTTGGTATCGCCGTAGATACAATCATCGTGATCGTACAGGCGGCAAGTGCGAAGATACGAGTCTGATACGATCCACAATCAGCGATCATGCTTGCCCTCAGAGAGTATGCCGTTCCTATTATTTCATGAGTGATGACGACGATAGTCGTATTTATCCCGATGATGACTCTGCCAGGGATACTCGGGAAGTTCCTCGCATATATTCCTATTACTATCTTCGGAGTACTTGCTACAGGACTCGTACTCGCACTGACCGTTAATAGCGCACTCTATCTGCTCTTTGTGAGAAGGAAAAATGAATATGTAGACAATCCTCATGCGACAGAATATGCTACTGATGAAGAAAAAGAACTCCTTCTCCTTGAGCGTGAAGGAAAAACTCGTATTGCAGAAGCTGAAGCCCCTCTTCGTATCCGTACCATCCATAGTATAACCGAATGGTATAAACGAGTACTGAGGAACTTTCTTGAGCATACTTCGCTCAGGCGTTCATCGATCTTTATACCTGTAGTACTGCTCGTTTTGAGTTTTGTCTTTCTTGCTCCAAAGATAGGATTTAACATCTTTCCAACTGATGATAATGCTTACACGAGTTTTACGATTACATGACCTATATGACAAAAAACAGAAGTGACAGAGAAAGATATATCCGGTATAGAGGCAATTTTCGTAGGATATCCAGAAATAAAATACACAAATATTTCTATTAATGAAAATATCGTAAGTGCCGCTGTACAACTGACGAAACGTGACGTGAGAAAAGAGCAAAAACAAAGAGATGTATTTAGCATCGAAAAAATTCTCCTCGAGAAACTCTCTATATATGAACAGAAGTGATACAAGGTGGTCAGTGAGGTCCTCAAAAATGGCCCTCCAGGATCTAAGGCTATAGGGTTAAAGCTTACGGCAAACGATCCAGAAAAACTCGGTACTCTTATACATGTTTCGAAAGAATTTGAAGCCCATCTCAAAACGATATCTGGGACAAAAAATGTAGGACGATCATCCAATGATACCCCCGGACAATTTATTTTTCGTCTCAATAAAGATCTCATAGCTACTACGGGGATATCCCCATCGATTATCTATGCTCAGATTGCCCAAAATATAAATGGAGTTACAGTCTGAACAATCGAGGATAATGGGGAAGATATGAGTGTAATACTTAAATCAAGTCAATTCAGAGAGAGTATTGTGCTCGAAGATATATTGTCTATACCCATAGCAGTGTGAACAATAAACTATAGAATTGGTGATTTTGTAGAATCACAACTCACCAATGCAACCGCATCAATAACGAGAGTTGACTGAGATATACAAATAACAGTTGATGCAGATATTGAAGAATGAGGAGATACTGTTTCTACACAAAAATCATTTGCTGAGTTTGCTGCAAAATACGATTTCCCTTCAGGAATTTCCTATAAAGCTTGATGAGAAAATGAGGCAAATAGTGAGCTTATAGTTGCGATAGTATCTGCTTTTTTCATTGCATTGATCGTCATATTTGCTATTCTTACACTCCAGTTTCATAGCTTTTCACAGCCGTTGGTCATCCTCTATTCGGTGATCATGTCTCTTCCATTTGTGATGGTTGGGCTCTATTTTACGGGCAATCAGTTTTCGATGCCTTTTGCTATTGGATTTATCGCATTTACGGGTATTGCCGTAAATCACGGTATTATCTTGATCGCTGCAATCAATGAAAACCTCAAAAAGGGAATAGAAGGAATCACAGCACTGGTAGAAGCGGGATCATCTCGTCTCGAGCCGATGCTTCTGACGACGGTGACGACGGCTCTCGGTATATTCCCGATCGCACTTCGAGATAAGTTTTGGTCAGGTATGGGATTCACCATTATTTTTGGGGTTATCTCAGCCTCTCTTCTTACACTCTTTGTAGTAAAGTGAATCTATTATGAGGTATATCTGAAGCCAAAAGCACCAAAAACAAAAAGACGATTCTTCCGAATGCCTTTTCGAAAAGGATAATTTATTCACACTATTATTTTTATGCATACACTTATTATCAAAGCGCATCCTCGTACTGATGGATTCACGCATCGGATCGCTGATACCTATAAATCAAAAATAGAAAAATCGGGACAGAGAATCACCATACTTGATCTTTGTGAGAAAGAGAATTTTCAAGACTATGTAACCTTTGTGGATACGAATCGTATCACAGAAGATGATACGACAAAAAGAATGCAAAAACTTATTTCCGAGGCAGATGAGATCGTCTGGATTTTTCCAGTCTGGTGGTTCGATGCTCCAGCAGTGATGAAAAACTTTTGGGATCGAAACTTTACGAGCGGGTTTGCCTTTCGATACAAACCAAATGGCAAAGTCGATAAACTTCTCACAGGGAAGACGACAAAAGTATTTGCCACTGCAGGTGGGCCTGGTTCTATTATTGGATTTTTTATGGGCCTGATTTGGAAGCTTGGACGATTTGGCTTTGTATGACTCAAGCCCACGAGATTTACAGTGCTTTGAAGTTTTCCAAAAAGATCAGAAGAAGAGAAACAACAATTTTTAGATACATTATAAGAAAATATTTCATGCAAAAGAAATCACAATTAGTTCTCATCCTTGCGACGGCATTTCTCGATATTCTTGGTATCGGTATACTGATACCGATACTTCCTGATATTATCAGGAACTTCTCCGTGGCAGAACACTGGAACCCCTACTCTCAGGGAATATACTCTATCGGTATGTTCCTCGGAGGACTCATATTCTGAAGACTCTCAGATGTGTATGGACGGAAAAATCTCCTTGTTCTTACATCGTGACTCAATCTTTTCGGGTATGTGATACTCTATCTTAGTCTATCAGCAAATATACTTCCTTTTGAGACGAGCATACTCTTTATTGTATTTATTGTAGCTCGTTTTATCTCTGGTCTTGGGTGAGCAGGATTCGGTGTAGTGCAAGCATATATATCTGATATTTCTCATCCTACAGAAAAAACGAAAAATATGGGACTTATCGGTGCTGCTTTTGGGCTCGCATTTTTGATCGGACCTGCCATATGAGGACTGCTCTCAAAGTGGGGTATAGAATATGTCGTTATCGGATGTATACTTGCTATTGCGGTGAATTTTCTCATGATCATCTTCCGCCTTCCAGAACCAGAGAAGCATATTTCGGAAATGCATACAGATCATGTGCCGTTTCACTTTTCGAAAGAAGTCATTATCTTGCTTATACTCTCATTTGGAGGGACGCTCGCATTTTCATCGATCCAGTCAGGATCGAGTCAATACTACGCAGATATATTTTGATTTAATGCTGATATGATAGGCTATACACTCTCCCTTGTCGGACTTATCGCTATCATCTATCAAGGTTGACTCGTCAAATATGTAAGGAGATACTTTTCAGAAAAACAAATGATACGAGTCGCCCTCCTCCTTATGACTGCGAGTCTCACACTTTTTGCTATGAATCGAAGTGTTTTTTGGCTTTTTTTTATCATTCCACTCTTTCCTCTTGCTATGGGGTCATTCCAACCTTCGATCAGTTCACTCATAGCGAATAAAGCAGGAAAAGAAGTCGGGAAAGTCATGGGATATAATACTTCTATCGTCAGTATTGCCAGTATTATTTGACCATTCATGGTAGGTATCCTTTATAGTATAGGAAAGTCTTATCCATTTTATGCTTCTGCAGCTATAGCACTTATACTCTTTTTGGTAGCAGTATTTTGACTTACGAATTAATAATTTTTTATGTTTTCTGGAATTATAGAACATCAAGCATCTATTCTTGCAAGAGAAGGATGAATGTTTCGTATCGAGAATACATTCTCTGATATTCTCAAAGAATGACAAAGCATTGCCCACGATGGTGCTTGTATGACCCTCACTCATGTTACTCCCGAGTATTATGAGTTTTTTAGCATGCAAGAGAGTCTTTCCGTAACCAATTTTGATACAAAGAAAGTCGGGGATACCTTCAATGTCGAACGATGTCTTCAGATTGGAGATCGTATAGATGGTCACTTCGTCAGTGGTCATATCGATACAGTATGAAAAGTCATACTCGTAGATTTTCAACGTGATGGATCACTTCTTTTGAGTATTTCTTATGAACCACAGTATGATAATCTCCTCATCAAAAAATGAAGCGTCACTCTCAATGGAGTAAGTCTTACTATCATCTCTCTTAATTCAGGAAGCTTGACAGTATCGCTCATACCATTGACACAGGATTGGACGAATCTCTGAAAAATCAAAATAGGAGAGACAGTAAATATAGAATTTGATATGATAGGAAAGTATATACAGAGATTACAAGAGAATAATTTGCAAGTCAGTAAATAATCAATATATTCATCTTTATGAAAACTTTATAAAATAAACTTATTTATCCTCTCATTTTCACCATATGTCTGACTATAAAACAAAACTTAAAAATATCGATAGTATTGATACTGACATCAATATTGCTTTTGTTGTAGGAGAATTTAATCTTCATCATACTGCTCCTCTTGAAAAATCAAATCGTGAATTCTTAGAAGAATATGGGTTTGGAAATATAGATACATACTGGGTTCCTGGTGCTTTCGAGATTCCTGGATTTACTGCAAAGCTTCTCGAATCTGATCAATACGATCTTATCATCACTCTTGGGGTCGTCATTCGCTGAGATACTCCTCATTTTGATTATGTTTGTGGTGAGTCTGCTCGGGGTATCATGGATCTGACGATTTCATATGAGACACCTATAATATTCGGTATACTTACATGTAACACTGAGGAACAAGTACTCTCTCGTATTGGTCCACATTTTGCTCTTGCTGGACTGAATCTTCTTGTAGAGATTGAAAAAATAGAAGCGTAATCATTTTTTTATATGGCATGAATTGGTCCAATTTTGATTGTTATTGCGGCGATGCTTTGGGCGATAGATGGACTTCTTCGACGGTCACTCTATGGACTCCCACCATCGAGTCTGATTTTTTTCGAGCATATTATCGGCTTTTTGCTCATTGCTCCATTTGCTATAAAAGAGTTCAAGAAAGTGCGATTTACCCAAAAGGAAAAAAAGTCACTTATTCTTGTATCACTGCTTTCCTGAGTTATCGGAACTCTTCTTTTTACTATGGCGCTCGGTGCAGTCGGATTCATCCCATTTAGTGTGGCTATCCTTATACAGAAGCTTCAGCCGATATTCGCTATAGGACTTGCGATGATTCTCTGAAATGAGAAGATTCCTCGGCTATCTTATTTTTTTATTGTGCTAGCTCTTATCGCAGGGTATTTCGTCACATTTCCGGATGGAGTATCAGCGACAGAAGATGGACAAAAGCAACTCCTTGCCGCACTCTATGCTCTCTGAGCTGCTGCTGCTTGGGGAACATCGACGAATATATCAAAATTTCTTCTTAAGAACCATCATCCTGAAGTCATCACGATGCTTCGTTTTGCGTTGACCGCGAGTATTATAGCGATATGACTCATCGTGATTCCTGATTGGAATGCATCATTTCGACTTCCGAGTACTATTGAGTGGCTCTATCTTTTTGCGATTGCAGGATCGACGGGACTTGTCGCAATGTATATATACTACCGATGACTCAAGTCCACTCCGGTGCATGTTTCTGCTATTTTAGAACTCACTTGGCCGATCATCGCTGTGATCGTCGACTATTTCATGTATGCCACGATCTTTTCGTTGACACAGTATGCTGCTATGGCAATATTGATCGGCTCAATGTATATGGTGACCCATCTTGCTAAAAAGAGTGATAGCATCCTTCTGGATTAAGTTTTTTTAGTTTTTTATTTTATATTCCATGATTTCAGGGATAGTCATAGAGGGGAAAAAACTCGGTCGTACGATCGGATTTCCTACAGCCAATATATCACTTCCATGTGAGTGTACGAACCTTGAAGAGGGTACATATGGACTTTCAGCTATCGTAGGAGGAAAGTCATTCTATTGAGTTGGAGTATACTTGCGAGATTTGGAATTATTTGAGGCACATTTCTTCGGGTTTGATGAGGATATCTATGGGGAGATGATATCGATAGATCCTCTTTTTAAAATTCGAGAGAATCGGAAATTTTCTGGATTGGAAGAGCTCAAGACTCAAATACAAAAAGATAGAGAAGTCATGGATGAATGGATAGAAGAAATACATGAGAGAGGCTAGTAGGGGGCCATAGATATAAAAAATATTTATAACATCTTCAGATTTTTGGTGCTATTTTTGCATTCTCTCGAAAAAAAACTATACTTTTTTATATGAAAATTAAATATATTGCCATCGCTGCTATGGCTCGTAATCGTATCATAGGAAATGAAGGAAAAATTCCCTGGCATATTCCTGAGGATTTTAAGCATTTTCGAGAGACTACTGCGGGATATCCTATCATTATGTGACGAAAGACTTTTGAGTCTATCGGAAGAGTCCTTCCAGGGAGAGAAAATATCGTACTTACTCGAGGGGATTTTTCTCATGAGTGAGTAAGTGTTTTTCATTCGATCAATGATTTAGAAGTCTCCCTTCTCACAAAAAATATGGAAAAGGCGTTTGTCTGCTGATGATCGCAGATCTATGAAGAGTTTTTCCAGAATGGAAAAACACAAGAGGTTATCCTTTCTGTGGTCGATATGGAGCCAGATGGAGATACAGCTTTTCCATATTTTGAAGAAGATTTTACGAAATCTGGACAAGATGTACGTGATGGATTTATCATAGAACATTGGATACGCGGGCATCATGCTCATCTCAATCCATATATTCACGATTAGTATAGATTTATTATTGACCCTACGGATTATGAGAAAATTTTTTATTTGAGTATATTTATTGTTTTTGATCGGTTGCTCGAGTCAATCTTGAAATACGAATCTCCCTTCAAGTGAAACAAAAGATCCATATGAAATCGGAAGTGTTGATACGGCATTTAAGCTTCTCTGACCAGATCATAAGATCGAGGTGGGAGGTGTCCCTGATCCTAAAATATCAGGAATTACTTGTTTCTATAGTCGAGCAAAGACGGGTGGAATCTCTGGAGGGCTAGGTCTTGCTGAGGATACGAGTGATGCTTCAGTGTCTTGCAGAAAGACAGGAGATATCGTCTTTCGAGAATCGATACAGCAGACTGAAGAAATATGGAATGAAAGTACGAGTATTTTTTTTAAAAAACTTCGAATCATCAGGTTCTATGATAAAAATTCTAATAGTCTTATTTATCTTGTCTATTCTGATAAACTTATCGATGGATCACCGAAGAATAGTATTTCTGCCGTTTCACTTGAGGGGGTCAATCCACAAATAAAATAGATTATTCCAAGTTGAAATTTATTTGATTCAAAAACAGAATCTCATATACTAAAAAAGTAATTTATTATCTTTTTTATGAAAAAATTTCTCCTAGCGCTCCTCCTCCTTCCTACGTTATTTTTAGGTACATCAGAAGTATTTGCAGCCTCCTCTTCACGTTATCCAGATGTCGAATCCCAGATATTTGCAATCCAAAAAGGATTTATCCAAGATATACATACTACTTTACAAGTCGATCTTGCGAAGTGAGTCAAGCAGTCTGGAAAGATGGCATTTAAGACGAAGATCAATAGTCCTGAGGCTTCAGGTGCAATCAATGTACAAGTTGAAGAATATCAAACTCTCTATGATGCAAATTCAAAGAATATAGAAGTTGCATATCGAGGATATATGGAAATAGAGATCCATGGATCAGACTATGACTATGATTCTTACGATGAAGAGACGTATTCTTATGATAAGATTCCTTTTGATTTTTATGCTACAGTTAATTTTGATGCGAAAGCGATATTGTTAGCGGATGGTACATCATTTATAAAGCTTGTAAAATTCGATGGAAGAAGTCATGGAAAGGGGGATATGAAGATAGGATTTGATGAGATGATCGTATCCGCACAGAAATATGTCTGAAAAATGTATAAAATACCACAAACAGCAAATAGTTCATCCGGTATAGATTCATTGCTCTTACAGAAAAATCTTGTCAAGATACTTGATACACTTGAATCAAAGCCTCTATTTGTAGTCACGTCAAAAGTGTGAGAAAGTTATGTACTTAATTATAACAAAAACACTGTGAAAGCTTTGGGTACAAAAATGACAAAAAGCTCAAAAGATATCATTACATATACAATGACACCAAATGGAGGGGTGATACGTCTTGCTGAGAAAAAGAACCCTAAAAATAATTACCTAACTCTTACTCAAGAGAATGGAAATCGTGCTTTCGATCTTGCTGTAAAAACTCTTTCGAAAAGTACGGGTAAGCTCGATATGAAAATATCAATCGCAAAAGAAATGATCTTTATGGATATTCGTGATAAATCTACTACATTCTTATTGAACTGGAGAAATAGTAAGTTTGATATGGTGATGAAAAATAAACCTCGTACTACTTATGGTGCATCTCCAGCGTTTGATCTTGTGATTCAGGGAGATCTTGCTTTCGATGGCTCACGTACAAATCTCACTTTTCTTTGGGGAGGGAAGAGCATCGGTACTATCACAGGAAAAAAGATGGGCAATGTGGGAGAGTATGCTATGAACTTGAATATCGTAGTACCATTATTTAGTGTTTTGGTAGATATTTCTGGCAACTTTATCAATGAATTAGGTGACTATAAGATAAGTCCTCCTACGATATATGAACTTCTCAAAAATATATAGTTTTTTAAAATCCCGAAGCATTCAAAATGCTTCGGGATTTTTTGTTTTGAGGATTTTGAGAACTTAGAGATGAGAAGATGTAGAAACATCTTCCTTAAATAGATGGATGATTTTCTTATACGAAATATTGCTCACTTCTCCACGGTGGAGGAGAAGTATGCCGAGTTCTACATTGATACGTTTTCCGACATTCTCCCGCAATGTTTCATCCTCTATAATAGAGAATCTCTCAAGAAAAGCATCTTGAAAATCTTTCTTAGGATGGTACATATCACAGAAGCGGTTCCAGTTTGGGATGTATAGTTCAAGAAGAGTAGTTTCCATAGTGATTAGATAAATGAAAGTGGATCAGAGAGTTTTTCACGGGCAGCATCGTGCATCTTTTCTATATTTTTGATCTTATCAAGTCTTCTTCGTTGATCATACTCCATAGCTGCGAGTATCTGGGCATCTTTTTCCTGTTTTTCTATCTTTTGGAATGCTTTGCGTTCCTGGTCTCGTATATATGCTTCATCAATGAGTTTATTGATCCTACCAAATGTTTCTTCTATTTGGATCTTTCGCTCTTCTTCTGCCATATTCTGGATCATGAGGATCTTATCAAGGTATTTTCACCAATTATCGATGATATGAAGCTGTCTACTTGGGGTGAGTGCGCTAAAAATAGTACCGAGATTATGTTTTTCTTCGGCAGAAAGGGGTGTGGCAGCAAGAAGTGAGAGAAATTTATAATTATCCATAGTATTTAATAAGATTTCCTAAAGCTATCATTTTATTTTCACTATTGGTACGATCGATATTACTAATATCTGCATCAATTGATGGAAGTGTGGCTATAATTCTTGGCAGAAGTTCTGCCTGAGTCTCTAGGGAGAGTCAAGAAAAATTATTTTGAATATCTTTTGAAAGTTCTCTTCCAGAAGGTGTTTTAATACCTTCGAGCATATTTTTATTTGGAAGGAGTACTTCAGATGATCACTTATTTTCGATTCACATAAAATGCTATATTTTATCAAGTATAACATATATTCCTTTTTATATCCAAATTTTGAAGTAAAAATATAGGGTATTGCATTTTTCATATTGGATATATACTCTTCTCTTAATAGAATTGGAAAAATTAATAAATAAAGCATGTCTACAAAGAAAAAACTTCTCCTATTTCTTCTTATTGCACCAGGAATATTGGCAGAAATCCTCTCAGGAAATACGCCGATCATCAAGTTGTTCAATCCTGTTGATTTATTTTTCCTCGTACTTGCTTATGGCATACCCGTAGTGCTTATATGGGACTTTCAGAACCGTTACAAGATCTCGTATCTCGGACTTTTTTGTATCGGTCTTGCATATGGAATTTTTAATGAATGATTGATCGCAAAGACGATCCTTGCTACGAGTACTGTACCAATGGGTGGATTTCGAGATTTTGGGATAGGATGGTGACTCAATACTTCATGGATGCTTATGATCCTTTTTTGGCATGCATTTCACTCAGTAGTGTTTCCTATTACTTTTGCATGACTTCTCTTTCCAGAAAAGAAGAGTGAGATATTATTTGGGAAGAAAGCGACTATTTTTTGGGTCGTATTATGTTTTGTCATCCTTGTTATTCTCGCAAAGGAATGGCAGTGAAGCATCTCATCCATCCTCTATTTTTTATTTTATGGTGCTGCGGTTATGCTTCTTGTTCTCAGCAAAAAAATTTATGATCCTCCTGAAGTTGTTTCTCAGGAAAAGAAATGGTCCTACCTGATATGATTTCTCACCATTTTCCTGTACTTATTTTTATTTATCGGAGCTTCACATATGCCATTTCTTCTCTATGGTGTTATAGGTTTTATGGGGTTTGTCTTTTTCATTCGGTATTTTATCAGACTGACACTGGATGAAAAATGCCGATTTGGAGTCGGATGATATCTGAGTTTCTGAGGATTTGCGACGACAGCGACTTTATTTGCTTGAAGGATAGATTTGCTTATAATGTATACTCTCCTCCTAGGGAGTCTTCATTATTTTGTACTTCGTAAAAAATAAACACATGCACTTTGCTATCGGTACTAAAAATAAACCAAAATGACAAGCTGTGGAATCAGTACTCGAGAGATCTATTTATACAAAAAATACTCCATACAGTATATCGTATCATGCAGTTCTATCATGAGTTTCTAATATGCCGACGACTCTCGAAGAGCTTCGTACAGGGGCGAAAAATCGAGCTATTTTTACGAGAAGGGAATCAAGTGATGCTGATTACTACATCGGGATGGAGTGAGGAGTTTATCGGGATTATGAATGAGAAGAGTATTGGCTCGTCGGAATTGCTTATATAGAAGATCGAGAAGAAAGAGGTCATTTCTGATATTCATCACATTTGCGCGTTCCGAATTGTATCGTAGATGGACTTTTCGATGGACGATGACGTGATCTCGAAGAAGTCGTAGAAGCAATATTGGGTGAAGCATCGGTAGGGGATAAAGAAGGGTCATTCGGTCTTTTTTCTGATGGCACTATCCCGAGAAGCGAAGCGTTCATCCAAGCGATAAAAAGTGCATTGGTTCCACATTTTAGTTCATTGTATCGATAAAATTTTGGAAAAAATTATACTCATCTGTGGTAGACCAGGATCAGGAAAATGAACCCTTGCTCAGTATATAGAAGACCGATCTGATGCTCTTGTATATCATTTTTCTGAGCCACTCCATGCTCTACTTTCGGATCTTGATATCCCAAATACCCGTGAAAATCTTGCGAAGCTCTCACTTTCCCTTCGTCAAAATTTCGGTGAGCATATCCTTGGTCTTGGAGCATGTGAGTATATAGAAAAAAATAAATGAAAGATGATTGTTCTCGAATGAATCCGTAGGATCGAGAGCTTGAAAGGCTGGGAAGATCAGATCGATCATATCATCTGGATTGATACGAAGCCTGAGATTCGATATATGCGTATACTCTCTCGAAAGGAGAAATCAGATGAAGAGACTCTTTCTTACGATGAATTCTCTCGACAAGAATCATGAGAAGCAGAGAAGTCACTCGGCAAACTCAGAGATATGGCAGATATCGTGATCGAGAATAATCATTCTCTTGAGGATTTTTTTGCAGATTTTGAAAAATATTTTACTCACCCATAAAAGAATATGTGGATTCTTTTTGCTCTGACATCAGCGATCATCCTCGCCAGTAGGAAAATACAAGAAAAAAAGCTTGTTGGTACAGGTGGGCAAGCACTTGGGTGGATGCTTCGAATAGGATCTGTGAGTTCTGCATTACTTCTTTGGATTGTTTTTTCGCGAAGTTTTCAAGGCTGGGATAGTCCAATAGTATGGTATACGCTTCTCTATTGCTCTTTGGCATACCCGCTGAATGTATTTCTCTATCTGAAAGCTATGCACTCATTGCCCCTATCTACTCTTGGTATGCTTTCACCCGTAGTCTTAATTGTTTCACTATTAGCTTCTTGGTTTGTACTTGATGATATGCCCTCAATGATGGGTGTATATGGCATTATGAGCGTCACTATTGGCATCATCGCTCTTGCATGGAAACATGAAGAGGAGAATATCCACGGCACATCAATCCTCTGTGCTATCGGAAGTTATTCTATAATGGGTTTTGGATATGTACTTGATCGATCAGCACTTATGTATGCAGATAAGTTTCTCTATACCTTCGCAAACCAATTCATTGCCCTTATTACACTTTCAGTTTTGAATTATTTCTTTTTGAAAGGCTTAAAAACATCGTTTCTGAAGAAAAATTTCTGGATGGTATATATCATCGGCTTTACTCAGTGAATATCATATCTTTTCTCTATGTATGCCATTACACATGCAGAGAATGTCGCTTATGCCACGGCTATTATTAATACCCACGCGATTATCACTGCTCTCTATGGAGTATTTATCCTCCGAGAAAAAGTCACAAAAAGAAAAATATTCGTCTTTATATGTATGACCATCGCACTCATCTCATTTGCTTTTGCCTAATTTTTCTTTAAAATAGGGCTATTATAGGTTTTTGTATATGAAAAAGCATCAAATTATCATCATCGATGGAGGAAATACCTTTGACAACGATAAACAAGCTCTCGAATGGATGGAGAACTGTGATTGGGATATCATGGCGAAGCTTCCGAGCTGGAAAAAATGGCTTTCAGAATGACTTTCTGATCATTTTGATATTATCCGTCCTGATATGCCCAATATCATGAATGCCAAATATAGCGAATGGAAAACTTGGTTCGAAAAATATTTCCGATACATAGCTTCCGTCCCACAATGAGAACAAAGTACTCTCGATCGAGTCATGAATAAAAATGCCCAATCAGAAACATCAAAGCTTATTCTCGTAGGACATTCTCTTGGGGCGACATTCCTCGTGAAATATCTTACGGAGAATCTTTTTCCAAGAAATATCGATTCACTCCATCTGATCGCTCCAGTGTTTGATAATACTGGTCTTTCTGGTGAATCACTCGGATCATTCCGATTTGCTCCTCAGGCACTTCCGCATTTTCATGATCAAGCAAGTCATATCCATATCTGGGCTTCGCCAGATGATAGCGTCGTACCGTATGATCATAGTGTGAAATTCCATGTGAATCTAATCGGCTCTACCCTCCATACCCTTCATGATCGCGGACACTTTGTCGGACAGTCTCATTTTGTCGAACTCTTCACAGAGATTATGAAGTCGACCCACAGTCAGTAATACATAATCAGAAAATCGGTACATCCGAAGACGTTCTATTATTCTTCACCATTTTTTCTATGAATCGCTTCACTTCGTTTTTTTCACGTAAGCAACTTGAGGCATCTTTTGGCGTACTGAGGTCAAGATTTCTCCTTCCGACTTTTGTCACATTGCTTCTGTCGGGATTTCTCTTCTATATCGTGAATGTCGATGTAGCACCAGAGGATCTCTGGATCAGTCGAGTCATCCTTTCTTGTATTGTGACATTTTTCCTTTCGACTGGAGTGATCCTATCACTCGAAAATGAGAAAAAAAATAAGTTTTTTCAATTATTCCAGATACTCCCTATAGTATATGGAATAGTGTTTTATTTTACGGTAGATACTACCACCGACTGGTGAGTCGAGTCGGTATCATATTTCCTCTTACATTTGACAGGATTTATCTCGTTTCTCTTTTTCGCTCCTTATATTACTCGACTTGATAGCAAAGAATCAGAAAATATCGAGTATACCAATTATTTTTCTCGTATCGCTTGGGTATTTCTCATGTCGAGTATCGTCTGAGGTGCTCTCATAGCACTCTGATTTATCGCGATCGCTTCGGTGATAGCCCTCTTCGATATAGGATATGATATCATCGATCAAGGCAAAGTCTATGGGAACTGGGCCGTCGTATCACTCGCTCTTATAGCACCACTCTATGCACTCATCGCACTTCCACATAGAGGTGATCTCGATCAGAAATCCTATGAGGTGAATCGGTTTTTCTCATTTTTGATACGATATGTCGCTGTACCGTTCATCTTCATATATTTTCTCATCCTCTATGCCTATAGTGTGAAAGTCCTCATGAATTTCCAAGACTGGCCAAAAGGGATGATCTCCTGGATGGTGATCGGATTCTCGACATTCGGATACCTCACGTACATATTCGCGAAACCGTATACGACAGAGAGTCAGATGATCGAATTTTTTCGAAAATATTTCCCTCTTGCGGTGATCCCACAGGTAGGTATGCTCGCATATGCCATATGGCTGCGTATCGCGCAGTATGACCTCACGATGAATCGGTATTTCGTGGTTATATTTGGTCTATGGCTCTTTCTTGTATCACTCTATTTGCTCGTAAGCAAGAAGAAATCTCTCGCCATCATCACGGCTTCACTCACCCTGATTTCTCTTCTCATCTCGGTCGGTCCATGGTCTGTCTATAGCGTACCACTTGAGAGACAATATAGCCGACTCCTTCGTAACCTTGAGTCTGCGAAAATACTTCAAGGAGATATTATCACGCCGCTCTCAAGTCCGAAAGATATATCGAAAGAACATTCTGATGATATCTACTCGGGTATCGACTATGCTTGTGACTTTTCTGAGTGTCGACGGATCAAAGAACTTTTCGCGAAAGAGCTCGTAACTCCTAGTATGAAAGCCGAAGCAGACTGGAAAAAATGGAATACCAAAACTGGATCGGTATATCCTGGGATGAGCAAATGGGAGATCGTGAATGCTGTCACAGATGCCATAAAAGTGCAGCAGTCCTATGCCTATGATGCTGCAAAAAATACAAAATATCTCCAATACAATACCCTATATCAGCCCGATGCCCCTTATCCACTCACACTGGAGGCTGGATACACGAAGCTCGTCCGAATCTATGGGGCAGATGATAGTATCATCAATATCAAAAACTCAGGAATAAATGTCATATATCCGTATATCACGATGAACCCAGATACTGCGAGTGCCCTCTATCACCGAGGAAGTGGAGATACACTCCCGCTCACATTCACACCTCCTGCTGACCTCGCTGATACGACGACGCCTACTGGGCTTGATCAGAAAGATCTCACCTTTGCTCTCTCAGGAAGATCTCTCGATGTGAAAGTCTATCTTCAGAACTTCGCAGTGAGAAATCCAGATTATTCAGGTACAGGATGATATAACTACTATAATATCAGTGGGATCGGACTCGTGAAGGAGAGATAATCCCTTGCACTCCTCTAAAACATCTCACTTTGGTGAGATGAAAAGAGTAACCTATAGTTTCTCGAGATTTACTCATTTTTTAATTTGCTTTCCCCTCCGTCGTCCGTATAATAATTGCAGTTAAAAGCGATCGAGCGGCTATCACCCGCGAGCTCAGGAAAGAAATCATTTGTCATCTGTGAGGGCCTATTTACTAGTAGTTGGGCCCGCAGAGGTGACAAATGATAGTAGAATCCTGCGGGAATTCCCGTCATAGAAGCCAATCAAGTATCCGCTTTCGGTGGTACCTCTCTCGAAAGAGAGCCAAAAGCACGCAATTTTAATTTTTGTGTGCTTTTTATTATAATGTTTCTAAAAACTCAAGAAGGCTTAGATAAATTACTGCAGGAGTACCCAATAGGGATTTTTTTTATTAAAGTTAAAAAAGGTGAAACGTCCTGGATTTCTTCAAAAGAAGAAGACATATTAATAACAATTACCTATCGCATACAAGTAATTAAAAATGATATTCTTCTTATAAATGGAGAATTAATTGATGATTATTGAGTGTATAAGTACGATTGAGATTGAATAGAAGTAGTATCTATCCATAAATCAATGTGATGAGCAAGGATGCCTATTCCAGTAATGTTTAATGGCAAACTAATACAAGATAATCTTAATCAAAATAATGAGAAAAAAATTGATCAATTTTATATTGGACTCGAAAAAATAAAGATAGAAATATATCGTATAAGAAAACAACATTTGGTTATTAGAAATATAGTTGCAATAGAAAAAAATCCTAATGTCTCTCAAAATTATTTGAATGATTTAATTAACTATTTCCAAGATAGTTCCGCATATTATTCAGCGATGAAATATCGAACATTTATTGATCAGAGAAATGATGTTTGGAGTATCCCCAATATCATTAAACAATGAATAGAGTTAGGCTTTGACCTTAGTAAAGAAGATAAATTAAGATTCCGCGCATTCGAAAGTGATCCCATCAAAAAACATGTTAATAATATTATAGCACATAAGAATAAGCTTAAATATCTTTCCGATGATGAATTTAGTATCAGAATGACAACAACTAGCACAGGTTGAACGACTTATCATATACCGATGCATGATCATTTGCCATTGATTAGAAAATTAGAAGATTTATTTAGTTTTATTGAAGAAATTTTCAAAATATATTATGGTTTTTATCGACCAACTTCTTGAAATGAAGATCAACCAAAATTTCAACTTCTATTACAAAATAACTAACACTTACTTATATGTCTTTCCCATCTATCTCCCCAAAACAATCATTCCCCGCACTCGAGTCAGAAGTGCTCGCTTATTGGAAAGCGAATAATACCTTCCAGAAGTCGATAGATTCTCGCCCTGAGGACAATCCATACCGATTCTACGATGGTCCTCCTTTCATCACAGGGACTCCGCACTATGGATCACTTCTCTCATCGATCGTGAAAGACGTCGTCGGGCGCTACTGGACGATGCGTGGTCGTCGTGTCGATCGTGTATGGGGATGGGACTGTCATGGTCTCCCGATCGAAGAAAAAGTCCAGAAAAAACTCTGACTCAAATCGAACAAAGAAATCGAGGAGCGTGGAGTGAAGGAATTCATCGATGGGTGCTATGAATATACTGCCGCAACATCTGCCGAGTGGGACTGGTATATCGATAAGATCGGTCGCTGGGTGGATATGGATCATGCGTATCGTACGATGGATCAGGATTATATGGAGAGTGTGATGTGGGTATTCTCACAGCTTTGGGATAAAGGCTTAATTTATGAGTGAAAAAGAGTATCGCTCTACTCATGGAAACTCGGGACTCCGATCTCGAACTTCGAGGTCGCGATGGATGATACGTATCAGGAAGTGAATGATCCAGCTATTACGGTGAAATTCGAGCTTGAGAAAAATGATACATTCCCTGAAGGAACGAAGGTGCTTGCTTGGACGACAACTCCATGGACGATCCCAGCGAATATGGCTCTCGCGGTGAGAAATAATATCGATTATGTTCTTGTATCATACAGTGGGGAGTATATGATCGTCGCAAAAAATCGTGCAGAATCAGTATTTAAGGGAAAAGGAGAGTATGTGACTGAACGAGAATTCAAAGGTTCTGAACTCGTGGGACTCGGATATATCCCACCATTTCCAGAGTATTATTATCAGAAAAATGGCGAGAAAAACCATAAGATCTACCATGCAGATTTCATCACCGATACTGATGGTACGGGTATCGGACATGAGGCGCCAGAGTTCGGTGATGTGGACTTCCAGCTCGCGAAGAAAGAAGGGATATTCATCTCGGAAGCGATGGATGAAGCAGGGAAGTATACGAGTCAGATATTCGACTATGAGGGGACACACTATCTCGATCTCGATAATCCCGAAAAGTGAGCCAATAAGATCAATATCGAACGCATGAAGGCAAATGGAACACTTTTCAAGCTCGAAGGGATCACGCATCGTGTTCCATTTTGTCCACGATCGGGAACTCCGCTTATGCAGAAGGCACAGGCGTCGTGGTTCATCGATATACAGTCACAGAAAGAGAAGCTCCTTGCGGCAAATGAGCAGATCAACTGGTTTCCAGAGCATCTGAAGTTCGGACGATTCGCGAAAGGGATCGAGTCCGCACCAGACTGGTGCATCTCTCGTACGCGATACTGGGGAGCTCCGATGCCAGTCTGGCAGAATCGGGATGCAAGCGAACGAGTCGTCATATCTTCTCGTGAAGAGATCTTCGAACGCAATAAACCATATGGACAACTGACGAAACTTATCTTCGTGCGACATGGAGAGAGTGTAAAAAACATCGAAGGGATTATCGACGGGACGGATACACCGAGATTTCCACTTACAGAAAAGTGACGTGAAAAGGCACGAGAAACAGCGGAAATCTTATCAAAAAAATCAATCAGTACTATTTATAGCTCTCCCTTTGCTCGAGCACAGGAAACAGCAGAGATTATAAATGAGAAATTTCATCTAGAAGTCGTCTCTGATAATAGACTTAGAGAAGTATTTCTCGGTGATATGGATGGAAAAAAGGTTGATTATATCAAAGATCATTACTGGAAAGAGCATGATGCCTATGTAGCAGACTGGAATCATAAAATTGGATGATGAGAATCAGCTAATGATATTCTTGAACGGATGAAATCATTTATTTTTGAAGTTTGAGAAAAACATAAATGAGAGACTATTGTCGTGGTTACTCATGCAGACCAGATTGCCATAATAAAAGAATACCTCACTGACAAAAAAGCCTTCGCAAACAATATTGAACTTCCAAAAGTTTGAGAACCTATTGAGGTTATTTATGATATTGGAAATAAAAAACAACTTAATCTTCATAAGCCGTATATCGATGCTATAAAACTTCAATCTCCAAAGACTGGAGAGGAACTTTCTCGTGTAAGCGAAGTTCTCGATGTTTGGATGGACTCAGGATCTATGCCATATGCGCAGATGCACTATCCATTCGAGAATAAAGGTGAGATGGAAGCGAGTTTCCCAGCGGACTTCATCGCAGAGTATGTCGGGCAGGTGCGTGCGTGGTTCTATGTGATGCATGTCCTCGGAGTCCTCCTCAATCCCAATAATGAACCAAAGCCGACTCCAAGTTTTACGAATGTTATCACGACTGGAGTCATCAATGGAAATGATGGACGAAAGATGTCGAAATCCTATGGGAACTACCCAGATCCTCGTCTTACGATCGAGAAATATGGAGCTGATCCAATCCGATTCTATATGCTGAACTCTCCACTTCTCTCTGGTGGAGACATGGACTTCAAGGAAGAGCAGATTATCGATACGGTAAAATGAGTCATGCTGCCACTCTGGAATACCTACAGTTTTTTCACGACGTATGCCAATATCGATAACTGGACCCCTGATGAGACAGAAGTGTGGTTCTCACGTCATGGTGAGAGTGAGTCTAATCTTGCAGGAAGAATGAGTGATAATTCCGATGATCCAGAGCTTACAGAAAAGGGAATAGAGCAAGCCCATGAAGCTGGGAAGACTCTCAGAAGTCAGGGAAAAAATTTCGATGTGATCATCCATACATCGAAGATTCGAGCGACTCATACCGCGAAGTGTATCGCTGAAGAAGTTGGATTTAGTGGGGAATTCATCATCGATAATCGATTTGTTGAGCAGGATGCCTGAGAATTCGCTGGAAAGACACACGCAGAAATGCTTGCACAGTATAATGCAAAAACAGGGAAGAGTATCGAATTTTCTCATGAGAATATCCGTCGTATCTACAAAGAAGAAGGTGGAAGAGAGAATATCGATGAGTTCACCGCTCGGATCATCCCAGCATATGAGGATATACTCGAGAAATATCGAGGCAAAAAAATCCTCATCGTCGCACATGCGGGGACGTCTCGACCTATCCTCGATGCCTACTTCGGAAAATGAAGAGAAGAGGCGCACTTTCAGTCAAAAATCCTCAATGCTGATCCGTATAGACTCATGACGACACCACTCGTCAATGATCTCGATCGATGGATCCTCTCGAAGCTCCAAGTCCTCCTCGGGCAAGTTCATGATGCTATGGATGGATATGATGTCTCTCGTGCATGTCGTGCGATCGTCGAGTATATGGATCATATGACGAATTGGTACGTACGACTCTCTCGTCGTCGCTTCTGGGAATCTGGTATGACTCCTGATAAGAAATCAGCATATTCGACCCTTCATACCGTCCTTACGGAACTCTCGAAGCTTCTGGCTCCATATATGCCGTTTCTTTCCGAAAGTGTATTCCAGGGGCTTACCAAGAAGGAATCGGTCCACCTCGAATATGTGACCTTCCCGAATCGTCATCTTATTGCAAGTGATCTCAATCGTGATATGGAGAAATGTGAGAATATCGTCTCACTCGGACTTGCTCTCCGAAGTCAGAAAAATATCCGTGTACGCCAACCACTTCAGTCAGTCACGATCACCGCAGAGCTCTCAGAGTATTACCAAAATATTATCCGAGATGAGCTTAATGTGAAAGAAATCAAGCTCGAAAACCCTGAAAAACTTGCGAAGAAAATCGCAAAACCTGATGCCAAAAAAATCGGTCCAAAATATGGAAAAGAAGTGCAGTCTATAATTGTGGCTGCGAAAAATGGTGAATTTACTGAACTGGAAGAGGGAAGACTTCAAGTATGAGATTTCATACTTGAATCAGGAGAATACACTCTCGAATACCTCCCTCTCGAATGAGTCGGTGATGTCGTAGGAGGATATGGTATGGTGCTTGCTATGGATACGGCTATCTCTGAAGAGCTCAAACTCGAGGGCTATGCTCGTGATATCATCCGCCTCATCCAGGATATGCGTAAAGATGCGAACTATAATGTGACGGATCGTATATCCCTCTCGATCATCGGAGAAGAGAGTGAAGTGATTAAAACAAGATTTGGTGATATGATCACTTCGGAGACACTCTCGACCCTGGTTGCTCAGATCGATACTCCAGATACGATACGAGAAGAGTCGATCGATGAAGATAATGTCATCCAGATAGCGATAAAGAGATAAGAAAAATGAACTCCCTAAGGAGTTTATTTTTCTAAACAAGATAAGAAGGAAAGAATATCTATTCTTTCCTAAAAGATAATGTGCAAAGTGAATTAATTATTTACTTATTTAATATATGCTATATAATAATACATATGAGTTCAAATGATTTTATCCTTGGACATACGAATCACCAAGAAGAAAGAAGACAAAATACGGCTATCGATCATGGCGATCTTATGGGTGAGCTTTGATTGATGGCTCAAGTTCAATATAAGTTCCAAGGGATTCTTTCTCGTGAAGGGGTTCCACTCTCTCAAGAAATACTTCTCGATGCACCATTAGCTGAAATAGAGTACCTTTTATCTGATCAAGAAAGAAGTTTTCAATTATTCTTACGAGTATTTGCCGAAGGCCTCTATCAAGCTCAGTTTGGACTTATCCCTTCACATGTGAATATTGATATAGCAAATTTGAGACATCCAAATTTTAAGAAAAGTGTCAGTGCTATTTTAGCAAGGTTTCGAAGAAAAGTAGAAAGACGTAAAATCGAAATAGAAATAACAGAAAGGGGAGGAATTCAAGACGTATACGATCCGATCGTTGGAGCAAATCTAGAATTCCTTAAAAGGCTTGGCTTTGTTCTACACTCTGATGATTTTGATCCACTCAAAAAAATCGAGGGGAGTATCAGTAGGTATGTTTTAGCAAAATTTGGAGGGATTATCTCTTGAGTGAAATTGCCACATGAATACCAGGATATTTTACTTGTTCCAAGTCTAGAAAGAGATTTGGTAATGAGGAGTATACCACCTACAAAAAGAATTATCGGAGAATGAAGTCGCTTAAAAAACTATGTGCATATGCTACATCCGAGAGTGAAGGCAATACAATCTCCATTAAACTAATTTTCATTTTGTGTTTACTAGATTTTCATTATAATTACTTTATATTTTAAAGTAAAATACTATGGAAATTTCTAAAATGCCACTCATATTTCTCGGTCATGGAAGTCCGATGAATGTCCTAGAATCCAATATCTACACACAGTCATGGAAGAAGATAGGGGAGGGTATAACCCCAAAACCTAGAGCTATACTCATTCTTTCAGCACACTGGATCACTGAGTGAGAAACTCGTATCAATATGACGAAAAAACCAAAAATGATCTACGATATGTATGGCTTTCCTGAAGAACTCTATCGTATTTCCTACGATACCCTAGGGTCTCCAGACATTGCTCGTGAGATTATCGAAGTAATGAAAGGTGAATATAAGATTATAGGAGATTCTGATCATGGTCTGGATCATGGTGCTTGGTCAACTTTGATTCATGCTTTTCCAGATGCGAATATTCCTGTGATTCAATTAAGCTTGGATTATTCAAAATCTCCGAAGTGGCATTATGAATTTGGAAAAAAATTACAATTGCTTCGAGAACAATGAATCCTTATCATCGCAAGTGGAAATATCGTCCATAACCTCTCTGCGATTGATTGGAGTGGAAAAGAGAAATATCCTTGGGCAGCAGAGTTCGATAATCGCGTAGCAGAAGATATCCTTCAGAAGAATTATGATGATATAATGAATTTCCAAAACTGGGGAAGTATGAGTTTTCTTGCACATCCAAGTTATGATCATCTTTTGCCTATTTTTCCTCTTCTTTGAGGTATCAGCGAGGATGATACTGCAGAGTTTTTTACGCCAGAAATCACGATGGGATCGCTGGCCATGCGAAGTATAGTTTGGCGATAAGTATTATCTGAATACTCGAAAGAGAATTGCTATAGATGAAGTAATGATAGAAACACTTACGAGGGAAATAAGTGACTGTAGAGATATTCCAGTAACGAAATAATCAGTGATATAGACCATAAATACTGATATCACGATAGAAGAAATACCGAGCGTGATGAGTTTGATAGGGAAGGTGATAAGCCTCAGTGCTGTACCAAGGGTGAGATTTGCAATTGCGAGTACCACGACAAATACGAGTAATGCACTGGAACTCGTATAAGAAATATCAGGTATATATTTTGCAGCGAAATAGAGTTCAATAGCGGTAGCAAGGAACTGAAGAATATATGACATAGATGGAAGAATATTAGATTTGTTCGAGAAGAAACAAAGGAAGAGTAGATATAGTATAAAAAAATTCCATATAGACGCAAGTAGAGAAGTGTGTATTCCCCTATAATACATCACATAATGTAACTTATGTGATGTATTATAGGGGAATTATAGTAAAAAAATATACCATGATTTCCGTATGTCTTAATTCTATATAAAATATTTTGTAAAGCTTTTATTAAAAATTTTCCTAAATCTAAAGCATGGGTATGTCTATAATTTTTTATAGAGTTGATTTATTCGGGGTATCAATGAATGAGGTATAATAATGGTATATCTTATAAAATCATAAAAACGATCTCCACATCGTCCCAAGGTCGAAAAACGCTGCAAATCGCAAAATTTAAGGTCGAATTAATGAGAATTATTCTCATTAATTCAGTTAGAGAAAATATTTGACTTCCTTGGGAATTTCGTACCATTTTCGTAATTCGTAATTCGTAATTCAAAATATTTTATGAAAACACTTGAACAATCATGTCGTGATATTATTTATAAAAACATGGGATACGTCGATGAACATGTATACATGCTTTATGATGAAGAATCTCCTCTTGCGAAGATTCTCTCAAGTGCATTTTCGCAAATACTTCCAGAAAATTCTCATGCCCGACATTTTACACATCCTCCACAACCGCTCTATCGAGGATGATTGATAAATCCAGAAAATCCTCATTCCAAAGATCAAAATCGAATTATTACCTCTCATAATGTTGCAGAAAATATCGATCTTGGATTGGATCATCATAAAAAATTTGAAGTACAATCTGTAGAAGATATGAATGTGGATCCTCAGATTGAATCTATCAAAACTGAACTTACTTCTCTTCCAAAAGGATCTATCGTCATCTTGGTACAATCGACAAATTTTCGGCTTTCCACATTCAGAATTCGCTTGGAGTTATTTCATAGAGGTATTCATGTAGTCGAGTTCAATCATCTTGCTTATATTCCAGAAAATCAATTTGATACATTTTTTCTCAGCCTACAGTATAGAACCGATGATTATGTGCGAATTGAGAGTCATTTTGCTCGACTCGTAGAAAAAGCAGAGGAAACGAAGATATGTTCTATCAATGGTGACACTCTTACATTTTGAAAGCTTGAAAAAATTCGATGAAATACTGGGAATTATGAGCACGTGGAAAATAAATGATGAACATTTCCAATCGGAGAAGTTTTTACGGAGGCTATCAATCTCGAAGGAGTAAATGGAAAATGTCTCGTCGATACTTTTCCTCGAGAGGACTTCTCTATAGAAATATGTGAACCTTTTGAACTTATAATAGAGAATGGAAGAGTCCTTCCCTCTGCGCACTTCCCTGCTGGTTTTGCAAAATTATACAATTGGGTGATGCAGTATGAGTGAGAAGTTATAGTCCGAGAGCTTGGATTTGGCCTCAATACAGCAATATCTACCGCAACTCCTCTGGTGGATATTAATTTTCATGAGCGAAAAATATGAGTTCACCTCTCGCTTGGAAAAAAACATGGAATCTTCGGAAAAAAACTTCCGAAAACGGAAGTTCAAAGATTTCATATTGATGTTTTTATCGCACTCGACCAGGTAATTATCTGAGAAGAAACAGTATTTTCTCAGGGTGCATGGATTATATAGCATTAAAAATTGAAAAATCTATTTCACTTCTATGTGAGGGATGTCTTTTTCTATTTTTACTGCAAGTCATCCTTTTATGCTTTTTCCAAATTCGAGACGATCGACGAGCTTTTCTGTAATATGAAAAAGTCCACGTCCTCGTTTTTCCATATAAGGCTCATCTTCAGGCTGAGTATGATCAATACGTATCTGCATCATATCCTTTGCTTTCTCTGAATCTTTTCCGGTTCCTGTGTCGTGTACCTCAAAACGAATAAAGAAGTTTCCATCAAGGCGCTTCCCTGCTTCTATAATACAGGTATTAATATCTCAAGCCCTACTTCCATGTTCTATCGCATTATTGATAAGTTCATCAGTGATCAATATGAATCTCCCTTTCCATGGAGCGAGTACAGCATGATCATCAAAAATGGATCATACAAAATCTCGTATGATTTTTGATTGAGCATGATCAGCTGCAAAATCAATGGTGATTCATAGGTTTGAAAAATCTTCTGAACATTTCCTGAGATTTTTCAGAGCATTTTCATAGTCTTGATGGGAGATATCCGCATGAATCATGAATATATTTATAAGTGACTCCGTCTATCATATCACTCTTTTTTAAAAAATACAAAAAAACACCCGAAAAATCAGGTGTTTTCTCAGAAAGAATATTATCTAACAGCTTCCTTGAGAGTTTTACCAGCACGGAAAACAGGAGTTTTCATAGCAGGGATTTTGATTTTCTCACCTGTTTTAGGGTTTACACCATTGCGAGCTGCACGGTTTGAAACCTTCCAAGCACCAAAACCAGTAACATTAACTTCCTCACCCTTTTTGAGTGACTTAGTAATAACTTCGATCATAGCTCCGAGACCTTTAGCAACAGCATCTTGACTGAGACCAGCCTTTGCTGCTACTGACTTAATGAAGTCCTGCTTTTTCATAGT
>JAYVIJ010000045.1:0-3192 GCA_043770315.1 Candidatus Altimarinota bacterium
TATATAATTGCATCCGCTTGATTATGGATTTATGCAGCACTCTGCAAAGAACTCTACTGTGGTTTAGTAATTCTTATATCAATTTTTCCATGGATATTCATCTTCGAAAATATTATGGACGATTCTATTTTTAGTTATTTTTTATCAGTTAGTATAAATATAATACTTATCTACGGTATCTGAGTATGTTTAAGTAAATTAAAGAATCCTTTTCACCTTAAGAATAATTCGATTTAGCCTTACTCTATAAGTAAGTACTATTTTATTTCTATGCAAAAACTTATACCCATAACCATACTCACTGGATTTCTCGGAAGCGGAAAGACTACTCTTCTCAATCATATAATCCGCAATGCATCTGGTCGAAAGATCGCTGTCGTCGAGAATGAATTTGGATCAGCTGGGATCGATGCAGATCTCATCGAGAAGTCGACCGAAGAGATCGTCGAAATCTCCGATGGGTGTATGTGCTGTACAGTGCGCAAGGACTTCATCGAAGCGATCGAGCGTCTCCTCGCGAGTGGAAAACCGATCGATCATATCATCATCGAATGTAGTGGTATGAGTGAGCCCCTTCCGATTGCTCAGTCATTTCTCATGAATGATATGGAGGGGCAAGTGAAGCTCGACTCGATTATCTGTGTCGTCGATGCTGAAAATTTCACCGGCAAGATCACGAGTGCGACTGATACTGCGCTCGATCAGCTCGAATTTGCTGACTTCGTCATTATGAATAAGTCTGATCTCGTATCCCTCGATCAGATGGACTTCATAGAGACGGTCGTACGAAGAGTGAATGCCTGGGCACCTATCATCCGCACAAGTCAAGCAATCGTCTCTCTTGATCTTCTCCTTGATACGGCGCGTATCGATGAAACGAAAGAACAAGAAATACGAGAAAAAGAGGATGACCACACACACTCAGAATCACTTACAAGTTTTACTTATAGGAGTGAATTCACCTTTGATACTCGAGCACTCGATACATTTTTTGCAGAACTTTCGTATGATATTTATCGAGCAAAATGATTCGTCCATCTCAAGGAAAAATCTGGAATGAGATATATCCTCCAAAAGGCATGAGCACGTATGACTCTCGTACCAGATGAAAACTGGAAATGAGAAGATATAAGAAATACTCTCGTATTTATCGGTGAAAATATCAATCCGTTTCTCCTCAATATCGAGCTCGTCAAATGTAGATAATACCCTATAATTTATTCACAACATAATTTTCTATGCTCTTCCCTCTTCTCATCCTCACTCTCATCTCCGCGACCGGACTTCTGCTCTACACCTTCAAGCGAGTGAATACCACTGCTCTCAATCTCCTCATCGCTCTCGGTGCTGGATCGATGCTTGCGGTATCACTCGTACATATATTCCCCGAGTCGCTCGGGCAGACAGAACTCGCAGTATATGCGTTTCTCGGAGGATTTATCACGATCTATCTCGTCGAAGAGCTCCTCACGAAACATAAGCACGATCACTCACACGGAGATCATGCGCATGAGGATCCACATGAGCACTATGATCATGTAGCGGTAGTGACATTTATCGCTATCTTTGCTCATACTCTCCTCGATGGTGTCGGTATCCGAGCAGGTATGGGTCTCTCTAAGACTGCATGATATGCTATCCTCTTCGGCGTCGCTATCCACCAGATCCCGGTATCACTCTCACTCGCTGCTCTCATGCGAGAATCGAAACTCACGAAAAATATACAGATACTCCTCGTCGCCCTCTTCGCGCTCGCTGCCCCACTCGGCTATCTTCTCTCAGATATCGTACTCACGAATGTATCTGATATAACCGTCGGACTCGCTGCAGCATTCGCATGAGGATCTCTCCTCTATATCGCGACGACGGATCTCCTACCGGTCATCCACTCAACGAGTAAAAATAAATATCTCTCAGTTTTATTTTTCCTCATCGGTATCATCATCATGTCATTATTCGCGAATCACGGGCATGAGCATCATGAAGATACAGAGGTCGGGCATGACTTACATGAAGATGATCATGGACATAAAGATTAATTCTTTATTAATTTTCGTATGAAATATATACATAGAATAATATTATGAAAATAGCAATATATAAATATCGGTATTTTTGGGAGACGCTTGAGTCTATAGTCATATCATGCTATGATAAGAGAACTAGATTCCTATGTTCTCCAAAAAAATACAAAAATATATAACTCTGCTCCTTCTTTGTTGTGAAGTGTTATTTTTTACGACTTCTGATGGATATGGACGGATCATGAGACACTCCCTCGATGATCTTCCTTATGGAAATATTTCGTGAACATCCGAGAAAGTAGATATCACAGATGACCCTCTTCTCGTCGAATCAGTTCCTGATATCCCATCCGAAGAACTCATTCTTCCATTCCAAAATACCAATATTGGAATACTCTCGAATGCTCTTATAGAGAAAAGGGTAACTCTTCATGGCATAGTACAAAGTACGATTATCACGAGTGAACTTCTCGAGGATACTCTTATCAGAAATGCCCAAGAACTCGCTCTAAGGATGGAGGATTTCTGAATCTCGGAAACGCATGGAAAAGAAACAGAACAAGTACGAGCATATTTTCAGATGAAAGAGTGATGAACTCAAGCTGAGATTATCACTTTCGAATATGGAATCCCTGGAGAGCATCTGATATTCTCAAAACCTGTAAGACTCGAGGTAAATACTCCAAGTATACCTGACTGAGAACAGGTCGATCTCCTCGTACGTCATGCAAATGATAATCAATATAATATCTCAGGTCTTTCTATCTATCAGGATACTAAGTGTATGCCCGATGGAACTTCGACAAAGCCAAGTTCGAAAGGAGTCGTAAAAGCTGGAAAAGTAGTTTTTTATACCTGTGGAGCTTCATCATTTGCTCTTGGATATACTCCGATCATCGATATGCCGAATAATATCGTATGGACCACCACTTCCTGAACTGGAAGACTCTTTCTCTGATGACAGTTTACTACAATGGGCTGAGTCGTGCGCACTCGATTCGCTGCTGTGACTCTGAGCGGTTTTCTTGATACGAGCTTCGCTGATCCTCTCGTCAACAACATCGTCTACGCTTCAGCGATACAAAGTGATGGGAAAGTATTGATAGGAGGAGCCTTCACTGGAGTGACAGGAATCGGTCGCAATTATGTTGCTCGACTTAACAGTGAT
>JAYVIJ010000046.1:0-8807 GCA_043770315.1 Candidatus Altimarinota bacterium
CATGGTTCGGTGAACGAAGTCTTGATACAGAGAGTATGAGGAAGCGTAAATGGTATAATCGCAGAATACTTCCATGATGGATCGAGTTGAGGATGATGAAGCTCATCAAGTTTGGTATTAATCTCACCCGACTGAAGATTAGCCTCTTTACATAATCCCGAAAAATATGTAGCTATAAATTTTGAAATGTTTCGCAGATTGCTTAATCCTACTGATTGGTCTGGATGGCAATATCAGAGAAGATATACCAAAGAAAGGTGGATACCAGAAAATTACCTGAGGAAGACATATCCTAAAACCCGATGACCCATATCTGTCCATGCTCTTGTCGCAGAAAAAGTGGCCCGTATCCAAGCTCGTTTATAAGTTCATTTTTCTATAAATACTATTTCTCTCAAAGAGAACGCTATTTTTGCTGATCCAGTACAATCACTCTATTTTCTCCTTCATCTTCTCGACGGAAAGATCGATCGAGATAGTCGCTGACGACATCATGATAGTCTTCTTTATATTGGAGTAGAGAATGTCGAGCTCGTATCGCAGCGATGCAGAGTTCTTCCATTTCTGCGTATCGTATTTTGATAACGAGAGTCCTTTTTGTAGTATACGAATATCTCGAAAGTATCACGATAGTATCATCGCTAAAGTCGAATGCATCATCCCCATCGTCTTCATAACAGTGTTCCATATACGTTGCTATGAGATCGAGGAGTGTAGCATCTTCTCCTAAATCGATCATCTCATAGGGATCTACTCAGAGAATTCCATCTTGATCCGCATCGGTAACGACTGCATAGAAATATTGTCATAGAGTATATACGAGATCATCGAGATGCTCTCATATAGCGAATCCTTCATCGACTTCTGTAAAGAGTGTGAATCCTCTTGGAGCAAAATACACCGTCTCAACATGGATATTGATTCGCTGTAGGAGCTCACCGAGAATCGACTCAGCATCATCTCTATATGAATCGATATCACTGAGTCGATCATCTTTCATCAGTCACATGAATTCATCGAGTGATATCGTATATGGGTCAGCCTCTCCGGGCAGACGATATATGAGAAATGATTCATCATCTATAGATTCAGTTGCAAGATTGAGTTCTACGGCACTGACTTTTTGGAGTGAAGTGAGAAATCTTTGTGCTTCTTCCGATGCTCATACGATCTTCTGTGGATCGAGGGGGAGAGTATTCGAGGTGATATCTTGCACTTTACGAGCTTGAGTCTGTACACTACGCGCAACAGGTATTCATGATCATCTTCAAAATGATACTGGTATCACATTTGTAACGTTGGTTCAAGATTCGTCCATGGAAGGAAAGGGTGAAAAGATATTTTCTGAGACGAGATTTATGATTCTTCTCGTAAGAGTGGAAGGACAAACTGCTTATGAAAGAGACGGAGAGCGACAGTGGGTTGATTCATCTTTTTATACTTGGGATCGTACGCATAGACCATATCCAGAACATGTCTTTGGAGTTGTCAGAGAGTCATCGGGACGATCTGCCTGATCCCCTGGTGATATCGGAGAAGTTCTAAGGGCGTGTCAGGACCATGGACCATATGAGGGTAGACTTGTGTTTGTATGATATATTCGAGTGCAAGAAATATAAGGGGGGTATGTCTTGGCTCTTTGAATGCTTCAGGATATATTCATACAGTCTCACTGTTATTCTCCATTCTGATGCTAAAGTGAAAATGTTGTCCTTCAGTTGTTTCTCCAACTATAAAATATTGCAAGAGAGTTGGATAGGATGAATCTGAAATAGCAAGTACTTGAGCCCCTGTAGTGTTGGGTGAATAATAAGAGAATCATATCTTGACCCCAATGCGTCAAAGAATATCTTCGAGATAGTGCTTGAGTTCGATATGGCTCATATCTTTTGGTTTTTCATGCATCGCTTCGATGAATTCCGAGAGACCGACTTCCCAGGTCTCATCATCTTGTTTGATACGGAGCGTACTTTCTCCATCGAGTTCTTCCTCATCTACGGCGATATCAACTTCTTTGTAGGTAGTAAGTTTTGAGAGAAAAACAGCAATGCCATTATCTGATCCTCGTATCGACTCGACATCGAGCGGAAGCGTCGGAGTGACGAGTCTTACTACGCGAGAAGGGATTATAGCCCTATGATCTTCTCCGGAAGCTGGAGTATTTCATGGTTTTTTTCAAGGGATGAGTGGAACGAGGATTCACATAGTGACATTTATATATATTTATTTAAAATATCAAAATGATTTTCTTATCAGAATGCATATTATCAAAAAAAGTTGCGTAAACATATATTTTATCTATAAATAAGAGAAAATTATTTCTTCTTGTGAAACCACTTATATACAAAGAAGATGCAGACCGCATCAATAGAATCCATACTCTGAATGCACAGTATATCATAGATACTCTTCCCGATAGACTCTATTCACATATGACACGAGGTGATATGCTTCGGGTATCTACGAGATTGCTTTCGCGGGATGCATCTTGAAGGATTGCTTTGCTCGGATTTTGCCATCAAATCGCATGAGGCGGAGAAGTCAATGTGGGGACATATATCCTCCATGAAGATGGGAGAATATATGCCTATGATGCTGAACGTGGATCACAATCATATGGAATTACCTATCTTCATAGAAATATGCTCATGCAATGAGTCGATCTTGATCCATGGAAACTCCAGAGAAAATTCGGACGAGTCGATCTCTCTATTGGACTGCATCTTGAAGATGTTGCGACTTCACATGAGAGATATTTTTGAGTAGTCATGGAAAATGTACGTGCTTCTTTTAGTCAAATTGTCTAATCGAGAAGGATCTCTCTCTAAAAAGGGAAACACTGGAGTATATTCATAGCCTGGTGATACTCGCAGTATTTTTATTTCTGATCTGGCATGATTTTGTCACACTTTCTTTTTTCTTTCGTCTTCTTATACTAGAGGAGGAGTTCTTTTGTATGAACTGTATTGTATCTCCCTCGAAATTCGACATATCTCTATCTTCTTATTTATTTGCATTATGAAATTCTCTCTTTTCCTTGCTCTATTATTTCTCGGAATATCGAATGCTGAGGCAGCATCAAATCCCTCAGTCTGTACGATGGAATATGCTCCTGTGTGTGGATCAGTTCAAGTGCAGTGTATCCAAGCTCCATGCCCTCCTATCAGAGAGACTTTTGGGAATATGTGTACGGCGAATGCTGCAGGAGCGATGAATATCACTCTCGGCGAATGCGATAATGTCATAAGTCCATCACCGATCGGTGGACAGAAGGATATTCACAGTTGCCTCACAGGGGCAGGATATAGATGGAATTCACAAGCGAGACAGTGTCTGCGACCATGGGAGTCCAAAGTCCGCATATTGACGATCGCTTCAGAGATCAAGCCTTGTGTCTTTGGGATGATGATGACAGAGTGTCTTCAGCAACGTACAGGAGTAGGAAGATGGTCATCACTCTATGGTGCTATATCAGGATTCGACTTCGTATCAGGGTATACGTATCGTCTCCGAGTCCTCGAGACACAGATATCTGATCCTCCAGCAGATGGTGCAGCTATAGAGTACAAACTGCTCAAAACTATTTCGAAGAGACTCGCACCAGTAAAGTATGACGAAATCCTCCTCTGAGACTGGTATATGATCGGGTATAATGATATGAGTCTTCTCACACTTTCAAGTATACGATCTCAGGATCTCACACTCTCTATCACAAAAGATCGGTTTTCTGCCCGTATCTGCAATAGCATAAGTGGTAACTATACAGTATTTGCTTGAGTACTTCAGACCTCTTATACCATGAGTACCAAAATGGCATGTCAAAATAATCTTATCTCGACGATGGAAGGCTCATGGAATCTCGATGGTGCAACCTATACGATTGCTTCAGCGAGGCAGATGGCTGGATCTACAGGTCCAAGTATCTGGCTTACGATCACGACGAAAGCGGGAAATGTCTTTACTTATACTCGTTAATTCATCGATAAAATCTCTCTCATTAAATTGAGAGAGATTTTGTTTTTCTCGTGAAGTTCATGCAAATTCTCCGTGAAGATCCTTGAGATATACCCTTTTTCTGTTACAATAGTTCTGTTATTTTCTCATTTTTTTCTATGAAGGAACTTCGTATTATCTTTGCAACGGTATTTCTTTTGGTTCTTGCCTCATTGACCCTTTCGAGTTCTGCCCGTGAAGTGGAATCAGATGATGATCGCACATCATCTACAAGTTTCCGTATCGGAGATGACTCTCATGATGAGGATCATGATACGACTCGAGAATGATCAAAAGAGAGACTCAAACAACTTAGAGAAAAAAATAAAAAGAAGAGTCATCATCTGCTCCCTAAGGTTCAGTCATGAACAACACAAACAGGGAGTGTAAGTCCAAAACCAGTAACTCCAGTAAAGCCTGTGACTCCAAAACCAGTAACTCCAGTCAAACCTGTCACACCTACTCCAGTAGTTGCTACTCCAGTCACTAAGTCTGCAACCGTAAATTACCGAACTCCAGAGGGGAGTGTTCCCGTAGGATTTAGTGTTAGCGTTAAGGGGGGAGTTATCATAGCAGCTTCTTCTACGACAAAAATAGGAGGGACAAGTGGATATTACCAAGATTCTTTTGCTCCTAAGATCGCATCTGTAGCCGTCTGAAAAAAAGTTGCATGACTTAATCTTTCCGCAGTTGGTGGGGCGAGTCTTACGACAGGTGCATTTGAGCAATTTGTCATGAATAATTTCTAGTTCAAGAATTATTCAATTTTTGCCAGAGAGTAAAATATAGGATACACTATACTTATAGTTTATAATTATATATTACATGCAAATTACAGGTATTGTTCATGAATGAGGGGCTAACCGATGAGTATCTCCTCTTGGAAAAGAAGTTTCTTGACTCATGGGTCAGGTTTCTACGAAAGTAACACATCCCGAGTTTGTATCAGAGTCATGACTATTTCAGATTGAAGATACGATGTTTTCCCAAGCCACATGAGAGACTCTTACGGTCATCAATGCTACAGATTTGAGATCTATCGTTCAGGCTATCAAAGATGGAGTAATACAATATTATCAGATTTCTCCAGTTATAAGCGAATGAGAAGTGCAAGCTTTTCCTGTTGTATGAAGTACATTTGGATTTCGGTTCCCCATTCAGAGCAGGAATTTATGAGTACTTATCAGGTATCCTCGTTTGCCAAATTGATGAAGTGAGGAAAGAAGAAAACCTGATGGATGAAAAACGGAGGGAATACCACGATCAACAGAATCTTCAAAACATGAAGATATCATGAATCTTGCTCATACTATGAGAACTCGTCCAAGTGTATTTACTCAAAAAACTCGATTGACTCTCACTATTTGATGAGAAAATATCGTACTTCATTTTGCTCGGATAAATCAAAAATTATTTGAGTTTTCTGATGATACAGGGAATTATTTTGCTCTCCCTATTCCTACTGCCACGAATCAAAAAATACAATATTTTCGATGAAAAATGAATGTGAGTGCCGTAAGTTACTCAAAAAGTAGAAATGAGGCAGAATTTGTAGCGATCGAATATGGAGAATAGTATATATACTTTCTTGATTGATTTCCATTATTTTTCATTATACTTACACTCTCTTATCACTCATACAGAATGGAACAAATCTCTCGTGAGGACTTCACTGATAAAGTCCAAGAATATATCAAACGGATCAATCAAATTGCGGAAGAGCAGGGGTATTCAGTCATGATGGCATACTATATAGGAGGATCAGAGTCAGATGAATCGGATGATGATTTTATCATAGACTGGAGAAATATGAGCTTGAATGATAATCTCTATGCCTTAAATCGATGGAGTCAAGATATCATGAATAATTTCGATGAAAATGCCGAGCAAGAGGGGGAAGATCGTTGGGGGAAAGGAATGCCAGATTTCTCTTGAGGAAAAATATTCTAAAGACATAATATTTAATTTTGCAATTGACTTAGTATGTATATTAAATATATTACATACTCATGTGAAATGAACTCCTCGATATTCATAAGCTTGCAATTAGTACAGCTCTCCTAGGCAAAGGGGATGCAATTTTATGATTGTCGAGCACTCAAGACAGAACTCGCGAGCATGCATATAAAATAATTGTAGGTTCTCTCAATGAGATAGAAGGGATGAATGAAGTACCACCAACGACTATACCAGGATTTTTCTTAGAATGAGGAGAGATTGTCACCGCCCTCGGATATGTGCGCGAACAGCTTCGAACATGAATTACGATGGATCCTTGATTTCTCTTAACATTGATTCAGAAGGGGTGCCAAGAATACAAGTACACCCTATCTTGAAATGAGTGAGCCCATAAAGTACAACCTGAGGATAAAGAGCTCTCAAGATATCGTGATACGGTGAGTGCGCTTGTGCGATGAATCGTATCAGAAGTACCACACAATACTTCTGAGTACCATATGCTCTCGGCATATATCGCTCACAATATTGATTCTGATGGTGAGCGTACGAAAATATTTCTCTATGAAGCAATCAGGCTGGATCCAAAAAACCCTGAAAATTATCGACGGTTGAGTGCGATGTTTATGAATGAGGGAGATCTTACGGAGACCTATATGATACTTCGTAATGGATTTCATGCTACTGGAGATGGAAAGTTATTTGAGCTCATAATTGAAATTTCAAGTCAGTATTTTGGTGATGCGTGGGCAAAAGCATTTTATTATGAATACCGTCCAGAACTCTATAGTCGACCATATTCTTTTGCTCGATGAACCTATAAATATGTCAGCCCAGATGATATCGTAAGATATGGTGATCCCCAAGATGAACTTCGTTATTCTATAGTCTTATCACTTGAAACGAAGGAATTTTGAGAAAGACTCCCATTATATACCATGAGTGCACTGAATGTTTTAGATGCACAGATTGAAAGACTCGTCGATGGTCTTGATTTTCAAGAATGAAAGGATTTTATAGATGCCTGAGAAAAAGAATTTTTAGAACTTTCAGAACTGCTAAAATGTCTTGAAACGGAGATATTTTATCTTCTGTCTTTTCAGTATCTTAGTTTATATCTCAGAATACTTTCTTGACTTTTTTGATCAAAAAAATGACAATATCTTTTGGGAGAATACTTTCATAATTATCCACTTACATGGATCTCGAATGAGACAGATAGCTCTATTGATCTATCTGTTGTAAAAGAAGAAGAGGTTATTCCATCTATGCAGATTGATATTTCTGGAGGAGGAACTCTCAGAGATAGTCTAGCTGCACGATTTCAATTTATATGATTATATATATCAAGACACACCTCAGATATGGGCGAACTTGCACAGAAATCATCACTCTCAAATAGGGGGTATATCGAAGAGCTAAATCTAATAAGAGGTATTTCAGATAAATATATATGACCAGGAATGTTACCAACACTAAAAAATTCCGATGATCAGCGTGAAAATGAAGAATTATGCATGGATCAACTTGGACCCAGAACATCGAGAAACTACTACGATATCATCGATGGTCTTGATGAAGAATATGGTATTACCGTCAGGAGGTATCTCGCTCACTTTGCTCGGCGGGATACTTTTCAAGGATCAGTACTTCCGTCTATCTGTCATGAGGTGAGTGCATGTATGTATTTTTTTATCGCCGAACGACTCATCGCATGAGAACATAAGTTTTTTCAGGACAAACTTCCCGAATTACTCAAAAAAATTGATAAGAGAGATATAGGTATGGTGATCACTCTTTCTGAGATACTCTTCGCACATACCTATTATGAAGAAGCTATAGAACTTATCTGTGAATGTCCTGGGGCACTCGATGACATTGACGGACAGATGATCATCGTACAATCACTTATCAAGTATACTTGAGATGATGAGCAGACTGAGCGACTCCACCAATATGTCGATGATGCGGTATCAAGTCAGAGTGATTTTGATTCATTTTCCGATGTCCTCTCTGCTCGCTATGAAGACCTTCATAGAGAAGTGAAAGAAAAGGTGATCCTCTCACACGTATCTCAACATGATGGAGATATCATCATTTCCGAAGAAGATGCCGATGATGTAGAAACACTCGGTATGCTTGAATATATGGTAGGGGCATTATTGTCTGATGATCCAGAAGAGAGAAGTACGTTTCTTCATTCGGCGATGGGGCATGTTTCAAGTGAGGCTTGGCTCCTTCAGTCACTCGATGATATCGAGGCAGGAGGAGACAAAGAGAATATCTTTGAGGGATTAGTCGCACAATTCCCAGAAACACAATATCCGATTCGAAAAGAATTCTTATTTCATATCGTGAGTCTTGCTATAGATACCGAACAGTTCCAACGAGCGATGGACTATATCCATATTGCACGTGTCGAAGGAATTGATCTCTTTGAATATATGCCTTCAGATTTTTGGAAAAACCAGGGAAGGAGAAGAGTATTTTATACGATGTATATTCGAGAAGGTTTTCGTATCACACTCTGAAAAGATGTTCCAGAAGTTCTCCTTCAAGGTATTCAAAAAGATATGCAACATGTATCACTTCCATTTCTGACGCGTATTTCAGCCGCCTTTGTACAGACGCAGCTTCTCCCAGATGAGAATTTAGAATATATTCCTGGGTATGTTCGTTATTGGGATTATTTTGTCGATCAAGTACTCACTCAGAGGGATGATCCAAAAATCCTTGATGCGTGCGTCGACTTTGTCAGTGATATGTATCAAGATTTCGATGCTGATGAAGTGCCAAGAACGAGACTTGTATGAGTCACAGCCATCCAGTTTCTTGCGAGTAAGATCTATGCATATATC
>JAYVIJ010000047.1:0-25552 GCA_043770315.1 Candidatus Altimarinota bacterium
TGCTTCGAACGAGAGAGGTTCGCACTTTTCGAGTTCGAAATGGACAGAACTCTCCTGAGAAGATTCTGTGATATCAAAAAGCCCTATTTGCGAGGTTTCGCGTTTTGACTGAAGCTCTTTTTCATAAGCACTCATTTTCAGCATCGAATTGAGTAAGCTCGCACGCTCTCACCATCGATCGAGCGCTCATGAGTAGATGAGGGATTCGAGTGATTTTTTATTGATCACATCACCCCCTGTACGTTCGATGAAGTCATAGAGCGAGTCGAAGTTTTTCTCATTTCGCGCAGCAATGATCGTATCGATCGGACCTTCTCCAAGACCTTTGATCGCCTTGAGTCCGAAGCGTATCGTATGCGCATCGATATAGGTGAAGTGCTTTCCTGATTCTCGTACATCTGGAGGGAGGATCTTTAGGTTTTTCTCTCGTGCTTCTTCGATCTCGAGACGTATACGCTCGGTATCTTCTTCATCCGATGTCATCATCGCGACCATGAATTCTGTCGGATAGTAGGTCTTCATGTGCGCCGTCTGATAGGCGATCATCGCATAGCAGGCAGCATGAGACTTATTAAACCCGTATCCTGCGAATGGCTCGATAATCTCATCGAATATATAGATCGCGAGCTCTTCTTTGTGTCCTTCTTTATTCGCGGCATCGATAAATTTGCCACGTTGTTCCATGAGAAGCTCATATTTCTTCTTTCCGATCGCTCGACGGAGTATATCGGCTTCACCGAGAGAGAATCCTGCGAACGCTTGTACGAGCTGCATGATTTGTTCTTGGTAGACGGCAATTCCATACGTTGGCTTCAGAATCGCTTTAAGAGAAGGATGAGGATATTCGACGATTTTACGTCAGAATTTTCGATCGATGAAGTCAGGAATATACCCCATCGGACCCGGTCGATAGAGCGATACCATCGCGATAAGATCCTCGAAGGCTGATGGCTTAAGTTCTTTCAGATATCGTCGCATACCCGGAGATTCGAATTGGAATACTCCCGTCATATCTCCTTCTCCGAAAAGTGAAAGCACTTTCTGGTCTTCATAGTCGATCTTGAGAAGATCGACATCGATATCATGCTCTTCTTTCACGATCTTCTGAGCACGATCCAGGATCGAGAGGTTCCGAAGTCCGAGAAAATCCATCTTCAGAAGTCCGAGAGCTTCGAGCGGTCCAGCAGAGAACTGTGTGACTATAGATGTCGGATCTTTCGGTGGAGGCTGCAGAGGACAAAAATGCGTCATCGGCTCAGGAGCGATGATCACCGCACAGGCATGGACTCCAAGCTGACGGACGGATCCTTCCATCTTGAGTGCAGTATCGACGATCTTTCTATATTTTTCATCACTCTCATATGCCGCTTTGAATTCTACAGCTTCTTCGAGTGCCTCAGAAAGAGTGATACCTGGGCGAGCAGGGATGAGCTTGGCAAAGATATTCATCTCAGCAAAGGGTATCCCAAATGCTCGTCCCGCATCTTTGACAGCAGCACGAGCAGCAAGTGTACCAAAAGTACAGACTTGTGCGACATGATCTGATCCATATTTTTCCCGTACATAGGTGAGGACTTTATCTCGTCATTCATCCGAAAAATCCACATCGATATCTGGCATCGAGACACGAGAAGGATTCAAGAATCGTTCGAAAAGGAGTCCATACCGAAGTGGATCGATATCCGTAATCCCTGAGAGATAAGCAAGGATGGCTCAGGCAGCAGATCATCGTCCTGGACCGACAGGAACTCAGTTTTTCTTTCAGTATTGGATGAAGTCTGCCACGATACAGAAATACGCATTGAATCCCATGAGATCGACGACAAGAAGCTCATATTCGAGACGGTCTATGATAGCTTTTTCTTTATCGCTCATTTTCGCGATAATCGATTTTTTCTTTTCTGGATAGTGCGAATGAGATATATGCTGAAGCTCTTCGATACTCATATCAGAAAGTTTCTTTTCTGAACGGGGAATCACCATTTTCGAGACAAAAATATCTCGCTCTTCTCGTGAAAGGGATATGTCATAACGAAACTTCAGTCAGTCGATACAGAGTCTTCGAAGGAACCACTCTTCATTACCAAGATGCTGATATCAACTTCCAGTTTCTTTTGCAAGGAGTATCTCGAAATCACCATATCCTTCCTTATCTTCTTCTGAAAGAGGAAACTTCGGGATTTTATAGCTTCAGTGATCGATCTGAAGGTCGATCATATCTGCGATTTTCTGTGTGTTCTCATAGGCTCGTGGCGCATAGACAAAGAGCTCTTCCATCTCACGTGAAGATCGTATCGAGTAGTCTCCGTTCATAAGTGTATTTCTATCTGGATCATCGAGCGCACGTCCATCAGCGACAGAAGCCATCATATCTTGTACACTCGCATCATCTGGAGCGACATAGTAACTATTATTCGTACCGACATATTCATATCCATACTTTTTCGAAAGTTCGATGATGGTATTATTGATATTTCATTGGAGTGGCTTATCAGGATGCTCTTCGATCTCGAGAAAATAATTCTCTCTTCCAAAAAGATGACGATAATACTCGATCCTCTCGCATATAAGAGACTCTTCTCGTCCTGTCGATATCATCTGTGCGATCTCACCATAGACGGATCCTGAAAGTGCGATAAGGGAGTCATGGTATTTTTCGAGAAGCTCGAAATCGATCCGAGGTCGACCATTGATATACCCTTCAAATTGAGAGAGAGTGACAAGTTCTATGAGATTTTTATATCCAGCATAATTTTTCGCAAGCAAGACGATCTCGAATATCTCATTATCCTTCTCCCGACTCTTTCGTCCTTTTTTCGAGAGGAGAAACTCGACTCCGATGATAGGCTTGACTCCGAGAGATATACATGCTTGATAAAACTCGAAAGCCCCATACATATTTCATGTATCGGTAAGAGCTATGGCAGTTTGCCCGAATTCTTTTGCGCGTTTTGCGATCATCTCTGGTGTCCCGAGAGATCTCTGGAAAGTATAGTGTGAGTGTGTATGAAGATGGACGAAAGGCATAGTATTGTGACCGAATTATAGGAAAAACATGATGAAATACAATTTTAAAGGACTCAATTTTATGCGAAACTCCCAATATTTGCCTGAAAGTAAGAAATATGCTAACATATTCTTTATAAACAATTCTCTTGTATGTGATTTTTTGGCACTGTCGGCATCTGCATACTTATCAGCAATGCGATCATGGCAATAATAATGATCAATGGAGGAAAAACTCTTATCAATACGATTTGGGCACTTTTTTGTACCTGTGTCAGCATTCTCTGAGTTTCCATCTACTATATATCGATGGCGACGAGTTCGATAGAAGCACTGATGTGGTGGAAGATCGCGTATCTCTGAGTGACAAACCTCCCCGTACTCATACTCCATACGACGATGCTTATCGTCGAGAGTAAAAGTAAAATCATAAAATATACTCTCATCACTTCGTATATTATTACTTGTATATTTTACCTTCTCAATCTCTACGGGGTACTTATCCCAAAAGTAACTTTTATTTTTGGGGAAATGTATTTTAATACGCCCTATAGCACATCATTTGTATTATTCTTTGGATTTTTCATGATCCTTTTTGGAATACTATTTGATCTCCTGGTTCGAGCCTATAAAGATACGCTCAGATCTGACAAAAATCTGATTCTTCATTTTTCACTTTGACTCTGAGTAGGATTGATCGGGTACGCATCTCTGCTTTTCCCTGTATTTAATATACATTTCTACCCGTATGGTGCCATCCTCATAGCGATATACCCTCTTATTGTATGATTCGCTATACTCAATCACCACCTTTTTAATGCAAAATATGGATTTCTTCAGTTGTTAAGAGTTATTCTTATAAGCTGACTCTCGGCATGAGCAATCTGGGGTATTGTATGGGCCCTCTGATATTTTTTTGCATATACATATGAAATCAATTTTCTTGAAGTCATTATTAGTTCGACATTTATCGGGTGTTTCATCTTATTTTATAAAAATAAAACTCTCGGAAATATCTTCCTCCTTGAATCTATGAGAGATATGAAGCGTGAAACAAGTAAATTTCTCGAAAGAGCCAGCACATTTCCTGATCAAGAAAGTCTTTTGCTAGCGCTGGAAGAATACTTTTGGAAATGAATACGCATTCGACATGTAAAAATCCTTCGCGAGAAAGGGAAAAATATATACCCTCATATCACAGAGTATTTTCAGAAGAATACCTATCCTCTCATTCGTGGAAGTATTTCGAAAAATCCCTCAAGGATGAGTGCTACTGAAAGAAGGGATATTATAGAAGAAGTAGAAAAAATAGGAACAATCATTTTTCCTATCGAAAATATCGATACAACGGAAATACTTCTTCTTGTTCTTGGAAGCAAAGAGTCTGAGAAGTCTTTTAGTGGTGCAGAGATAGAAACCATACAACATATACTCCCAAAAATTGCCCTCTCTCTTCAAGTACTAGAATTCAATCGATCACTCAAGAATGAGGTAAAAACACAAACAACCGTCCTCGCAAAAAAGAATAAAGAGATAGAAAAAGCCTATGAGAAGCTCAAGGAGATTGATCAAAACAAAGATAATTTTCTTGCGATCGCTTCCCATGAGCTTCGAACTCCGATGACGATCATCAAGGGATATGCAGACCTATTTCTCAAGGATACTCTCTGACCCTTGAATGTGAATGAAAAGCAATATATGCAGAAGATTTATGATAGTACTGAGTCTCTGATAAATATGGTAAATAATATCCTTGATATATCGAAGATTGAAGCATGACGCATGAAGCTCAATATATCAACCTTGAGCATTCATACTCTCCTCGAGAAATGTATTAATGATTTTGAATCAATGTTTCAAGAAAAAAATATTACTGTTACTTTCAGCGATACCTCTTCTTTCCAAATGATTGATACGGACGATGAAAAATTTCGACTGATTATGAACAATCTTCTTTCAAATGCTTGTAAATTTACTCTCAGTTGATGAAAAGTAGATATCACGCTTTCTGAAAAGTGATCGTCTCTTCTTATACGAGTATGCGATACTGGTATTGGTATCTCTGAAAAACAAGTCGAACATATTTTCGAAAAATTCAGTGAATCAAATAATAACAATTACACGAAGAAAAGTATTCGTGGAACTGGACTTTGACTCAATCTCTCAAAGCAACTCATAGAAATGCTCTGAGGGAAGATTCGAGTGTCTTCGAAAGAATGATCCTGAAGTTGTTTTGAATTTTCTTTACCCATTTAGTATATGTCTTTTATCAGCAATAATTGCATCATCTATTCTACTGATGCTGATCTCATAGGAAAGCTCGTTATCAGTGGCCATAAAGTCCACTATGATGATGATATTCTGAGTCTTGTAAAAAAGATCGGGGAGATAAATCCTGATCTCATCATCATAGATCTTTTCAAAGAGGTCGATCCATCCTATATCAGCGCTCTCATACAGATCAATGGATATCTCTTGATTCGTGGTTCACTTCCTACACATCTCATATCCGAGATCAACAATAAAAGAATCATCATCCTTCCTGATGAAACGACGAATGCTGATATCATCGAAAAAATAGCTCATCTCGGTGAGTCCCCTGAAGAGAAGGGTATCTCTGAGAAGAAAAAGGTACTCATTATAGAAGATAATCTCGATATCCTCGAAATGTATAGTGTCGCCTTCACATCAAGATGATACGATGTATCTCTTGCTACTGATTGACTTAATGGTATGACTAAGGCGGTCAATCTTCGTCCTGATATCATTATCCTTGATATCATGATGCCTCATATGGATGGATTCGAGGTACTCCATACTCTTAAGAATAATACTTCACTCCAAGCAATCGTCGTAGTCAATAGCAATCTTGAATGAGTCGATGAAGAAAGAAGAGTGAAAGAACTTTGAGCTGAATACTTCTTACGAAAATCAAGTCATACTCCTCTCGATGTCGTGAGCTTTATCGAAAAAGAAATCTACCATATAGAAAAAAAATAGTGAATTCATATGGCTTAATACACTGTTTCTTTAAAAAAATATGCTAAAATTTGCATTTTAAAAAAAGAAGTGCTATCCTTATATCATATTCTTAACTTTCTCTCTTATGTGACTTTTCGATGATATACTCAAAAAGCCCGTGAACTCCACACCTCCAAGCGATCCTCTTGGAAGTAGCATGTCGAGTCAAGGTGGAGGTCAGACAGGATCTCAAGGCGGGGGTCAAGCTCAGCAAGCAACTACTGGTACTATATTCATCCAGAAGTCTTCTGAAGAGACGGTTTTCTGACCAGAATCTGAGGCACGCTCTATAGAAAAAGAGAATGCTCCTAGTCCTATGCCGACGGTACATGCAGAGGCAGATACGAGCTCAATCCTCATTAGCCCATCTACTCCACTAACAGAAGTAGTATCGCCTATGATGGAGACTGCATCTTCTCAGGATGCGCCAATGATCGTAGAGTCTGTAAGCTCCTCTATAATTATCCCAACTCCTATAACTCCTATCCCGGCAATCCCAACAGCGTCCCCTGTAGTAGAAGCTGTATCTATCCCAACGGTAGCTTCGATCGAACCGATGATCATGACAACTCCAGTCCAACCGATGATTGCGAGTCAGCCGATACCTGTTATCAATCCTGAACCTGTGGTTGCTCCGACACCTGTTGCTCAAGTTGCTCCGACACCTGTCGTAACAAATAGTATATTCGATAGTATCATGGGGAATACCGAGCCAGCGCCAACTCTCATTCACCAAGAAATACCAGCACCTGCAGTAGCAGAGACTCCTATGGCACCTACGAGTACACCTGTACCAGTTGCGTTCGTACCGACACCTACGAGTACACCTACTCCACAAGCACCGATACAAACAGCAGCGACTCATAATTTCACTACTCCTCGTGAATTCATCGAGAAATCCATAGTAAATATCGATAATATGCTCGTAAATATCGATAGTCGCCATAGTGCAAAGGAGATCGAAGAAGAGAGTTATCGTATAGAAAAACTTCGTTATACCGATCTCGAAAAAAATGCTCATACAGAAAAAATTATCATGGATAAGGAGCGAGATCACGCTATCCACATGAGAAAAATCCTCGAGACAGAACTCGAAAGAGATACAGCAAATAAAGCAATAGAAGAAAATTCTACGAATCATGTAGAGTCAACTCTCACTGAGATCGGTACAGAGCATCCAGTCCATAGACATGCTCACAAAAAAACAGAATCTCACCCACATGAAGAAAATCAAGTAGCAGCATAATCGTATCACGAAAAGGGAAGTCCGAAAAAGACTTCTTTTTTCTTGTCTTTTCATGAAAAATCAGTACCTTTAATAAAGATTTTTTGAAAATGTATTTCATCCTGTACTTTTTTTTGCTATGAATTTCATACTTTTTGGAATCTACCTCTTTGTCCTCTTAGTGATATTTGTTTTTATTGCCATTATCACTCTTCATATTGGGAATTTTCGTCAATACTCAAAATATCTTTCCGTCGTACTCAGGATATATCTAGCAACTGTACTCGTCATAGGAATATTCGGAGGATACATGATCCTGACGAGCAAGTATACTCCTCTAAAAAAACAGAATACTCCCGTACAAAAGCTCAATTTTTAAAAAATCTCCACCTACTTCATCTTTTTTACCATTTCCTCATGCAAATCTGAATCGTATGACTCCCAAACGTCGGTAAATCGACGCTTTTTAATGCTCTCACAAAATCCTATGCTGCTGAAGCGGCGAACTTCCCATTCTGTACGATCGAACCAAATACGGGTATCGTAAACGTGAACGATGATCGACTCGAAAAAATCCGAGTGATCGTAAACGGCGCTAAGATCATCCCTGCACATGTCGAATTCGTCGATATCGCTGGCCTCGTCGAATGAGCGAGTAAAGGAGAATGACTCGGGAACAAATTCCTCTCTCACATCCGCTCAGTCGATGCTGTCCTTCAGGTAGTACGTGCTTTCGACGACTCAAATGTCCACCATGTCAGTGGAAGCATCAATCCAAAAAGAGATATCGAGATCATCAATACTGAGCTCATCATCGCTGATCTCGAGACTCTCGATAAGCGAATAGGAGATAATAGCAAAAAAGTACGATCAGGAGATAAAGAAGCAAAAGCAAATGAAGAAGTCTATGCTCGTCTCAAAACTCATCTTGAATCTGGAATTATTGCCTCACTTATGGAACTCACAGAAGAAGAATCTAAAGCTATTTCAGATCTTCATCTTCTTACAGCAAAACCATTTATCTATGCAGTAAATGTCACTGAAGATTGAGTCAATACTCCAGAGTCCGAACTTCGAAATATCACAGGCATCATCGACCCGAAAATCCCCGTCATGCCAGTCAGTGCGAAGATCGAGATGGATATGCTCGAATTTTCTGAAGAAGATAAGAAAATGTTCCTCGCGGATATGGGGATTGATTTTAATCCTATGGATGCTATCATCAAGACGTGCTATGACCTTCTTGGGCTTCAGTACTACTTCACTGCTGGAGAGATCGAAGTACGTGCGTGGACCATCCATAAAGGCTGGACAGCACCAGAGGCAGCAGGTGTGATCCATACTGACTTCCAGAAGAAATTCATCAAAGCAGAAACCGTAAACTGGAAGGATCTCGTAGAATTCGGTGGATGGAGTGGCGCAAGAGAGAAGGGGAAAGTGAAGATGGAAGGGAAGGAATATATCGTCCAAGATGGCGATGTGATGCTGTTTAAGTTTTGAGCATAAGCTATGTATGTATCGACAAAATGTGGCTCATTTTTTGTTTAATGCTGGATCTAGGGTTCCAAATAAAGAATCTATTAAAGTTGTCGAAGAGGAATACTATAGCTGAATTCCTTCACTAAAACCGAATCTTTATTTATTAGTACAGAGAAAATCTTGAAGTGTACTAAGAATCTTAGCAAATATTGAATATAGTGAATCATGCTGAGGTCAGGAAAGAGGAGAGGTTTGGCTCAGCGCTCAGGTTTGTGATAGTGAAAGTTTGAAATATTGAGAACGTACAAATATGCATTGATTTTTAAAAATCGATGATGTTGAGTCAGTATTATCTGCTTTACAGTAAAAGCCCGGATTCTATAACGTAGCTTTGTAAAGCCTCACTCATCAAGAATCAATTCTATAATAAGAAAATATTAATAATTTTTTCATTCAAGGAGTCATTTTATGGTAGATCAAATAACTTTTATATAAATAGCCAATTTTTGAGTTTTTGTATATGATCTTCGGGCAATAAGTCTTCGATAGGCATCATTCATCCTGTGAGGAGTGAATCACGAGTCCAAAAATAAATACGCACCAATAAATCCTGGTTTTTGTTCGCTATAACGCTTTCTCATACCTTCTGTAAGGCTATCATATTCAGCCTGAGGTATAGGTCTTCATCAGAAGAGAGTCATATCTCACAAGAGAATATTTATAAATTGTGGAATCTCATCGAATCCTGTTTTTCTCATCCATTTACGCGTAGGATGATCCGGGGATCATCCTCATATTTTACACCAGTACGGATCTGCTCATCTGGACACTCAAAGCCAGCATACATTGTCTGGATTTTATAACATCGAAATGTTTTCCCTCACTTTCCTATGCGTTCTTGTGTATAAAATATATTTTCCATAAATAGTCATTTATTTGTATTATGTTAAAATATATAAATTTGCAAGAACTATTGTTTATTTTACCCGTGGAATACCCTATGATACCCTTAAGGAAATACTGCACATACTTTTTTATCAAGAAGAAAATAAAAATCCCCATTCTCATAACGTGGCTTTATAAATAATTTTAGTAAGCCGAGAAGGGGATTTTTTATGACTTCTTATCTTCATGTTGAAGTCATCTTTGGTCTACTGCACTTTGGTTTGTTTGGAGAGAATAACCAGCTCTTTATATTTTTTGTCTTTCCTTTATGTAAGACTGTTTGTATAGTTTTGTAAGCGTTGGCGCTTGTATGTGTATTTGTATTGTTTCATTATCATAGATCATTTTCGTTGACCATGATGATGAAGATGGTATATGAAGGTACCTATCTGTGAAGTAGACATATACATAGTAGCAGGTTCATGACTCGAAGTCAAAAAACTCATCATAAAAAAATCTAGACCCAGTTTTGGCTCTAGAAAAAGGAAAAATACGTATAATAATTTTAATCAAATAAATTATTATAATGTCAATTATATTGAATTTACTCTATACTCTGATCTTCTTTACGATTTCTCCGTATCGCTCATTTTTTTTCGTGATATTTTTACTCGTGAGGACAAGTCCAAAAAGTGATACCCAAAATCCGAGAAATCCAATCCAAAAATCAGTATCTACAGGACTTGCAGTGGTACTTGTCTGTGATGTTGCCACGATATCTGTCGCTGAAAGAGATCCTGATGCTATGACATTAGTTCCGTCCGACACGATACGCATCTCCGTATCGATAAATACGAGTGCGATAAGTATCATAGAAATACCGATACCGACTTGTGTCCACTTCCAGACTTTTCTTCGAAATACCCCTGGATCGAATATACCACGGATAAGTCCGATAAGTGGAAATATATAGAGTGCGTAGAGGACTTCATTGGGAATGGCACTATATTCAAAATAAGTCTTTGGAAAGCCAAAGTATATTACCCCAAGGAGTATAAGAGCAAAGGCGATACGCATGATACGAATATTGCGATCTGAAGGTTTGGCACGAAGTGTTTCGATAAGTTTGAACATAGGAAGGGGTAGAAAAAATATATCCACACCATGATAGAGAAAATGTGTGAGAATTCAACTCGTTTTACAAAGATATAAGATTCTATCCATCCAGAGATAGGAAAAAGCGGTCCAAAGAACTCTTTCTCTCTCGTGTTTTTCATATTGCAATCAATTCCTCTTTCTCTATAATCATCAATATGGCTAAAAAGAAATCAAATATTCGCCCATTTATGACGCTAGAGCTCCAGAATATCCTTGCCTGAGGCATACTCCTCATACTTGGAGTTCTCATGTTTCTCGCGACCGCAGAAGCATCGGTAGCAGGAAAATATCTTTCTATCGTCGGTATCACACTCTTCTGAGATCAGTATCGCTGGGTATTCTCTCCGATTCTCATCATTCTCTGAGGCATGATCCTCACAAAGAAGGCATCTTGGTGAGCATCACGGATGATAGGGATTATCCTTTTTTTTCTTTCAGTGACATCACTTCTTGGGATGTATAAAAAAGATATTATTGGATTTTTTGACCTCCATGAGCAGGCAATACGATTTTTTGGGACCTCAGCAAGTATCCTCGGATTTCTGACGATATTTTTCGCAAGTCTCTGGATGACTCTCCGTATATCTTACAGAACCCTCCTCTCGAAAGTCAGAGAATCTGTACCGACACTTTCTCGTATGAGAGATTCCATACTCCCAAGCGATGAATATGAGGAAGATCTCGTCCCTTCGAAAAAAACGAAACTCGATGATACCTATAAGAAAAAAGCTGAAGAACTCGAACGCAAACTTGCGACCATCCAGAAAGCGAAAAATCCAGTAAAAGAAGAAAAATCAGGTCTTTCAGGAAGATCGATCCTCTCGAACGCCCTATCAGGTCTGACCAAAAAAATCCCCCTCGAAACTCAAGATGGGAAAGTCATAGAATCTAAGAATAAATCTCAAGCGGTAGACTTCGGGACATGGGATTTCCCGAGTCTCAAACTTCTCAATGATATCCAACACAAAAATCTCGTGTCACCCGATGAGATCGAAGAAAAGTCGATCCTTATCCAAAAAACACTCCTCCAATTTGGGATCGATGTCGATATGGAAGGGGAGAGTGTCTGACCAACAGTTATACAGTATCGCCTCAGGCCAAGTGAAGGGGTACGACTTGCGAAGATCGAAAGCCTCAAAAAAGACCTCACTCTTGCCCTCAAGGCAAAATCTATACGCATCCAAGCACCTATCCCAGGACTCGGACTTGTCGGGATCGAAGTCCCAAATGAAAAACGAGATACTGTCGGGATCAAAGAAGTCCTCCAAGATGATGCTTTCACCCATCATAAATCGAAACTCGCTATAGCAGTAGGAAAGGATATCAACGGAGACTTCATCGTCGGAGATCTCGCGAAGATGCCTCATATGCTCATCGCGGGTCAGACAGGATCGGGAAAGTCTGTAGGGATGAACGGATTTATCCTCTCACTCCTCTATAAAAATACCCCGAGCGAACTCCGTATGATCATGGTCGACCCAAAGCAAGTCGAACTTGGGATCTATGATGGCATCCCTCATCTCCTCACTCCCGTGATCAATAGTCCAGACAAAGCCCTGAATGCCCTCAAGTGGTGAGTCGCAGAGATGGAACGAAGATATAGTACACTGAAGCCACTCAGTGTCAGAAATCTCGAAGAATACAATGCAAAAGTCTGACCCAAAGATAGAATGCCCGTGATCGTCATCATCATCGATGAGCTTGCTGACCTTATGATGAGCGGAAACAAAAAAGAAGTAGAATCTGCTATCACTCGCATTGCCCAGAAAGCTCGTGCCGTATGACTCCATATGATCCTCGCGACACAGCGTCCTTCAGTAGATGTCATTACGGGCCTGATCAAGGCGAACGTCCCTTCACGAGTCGCATTTACCGTCGCATCCCAAGTCGACTCACGCACAGTCCTCGATACCATCGGGGCAGAGGATCTCCTCGGACGAGGGGATATGCTCTACTTCCCGACAGGCGCTATGGCAAGTACTCGTATACAGTGAGTCCTCGTGGAGACGGATGAAGTCGAGCGAGTCGTGAATCATATCAAGCGTACGATCGATCCAGCCATGCTCGAAGATATCTATGACCGATCGATCGTCGAGGGAGATCGTGGCAATTTCGAAGGATCTGTTGGAGGAGGAGAATATGGAGATGAAGATCCCAAAGTCGTAGAAGAAGCTATCCTGCTCGTACGATCCAATGGCAAATGTAGTACCTCTATGATCCAACGTCATATGAAGCTCGGATATGGTCGAGCAGCTCGTGTCGTCGATATCCTCGAATCTATGGGGATAGTAGGTCCTGCGGATGGCTCAAAGCCGAGGGAGGTGATAGGGTAGTACTTTGATCGATCCTATCGAGAAAAAATGAAAGTCAAAATTTGAGTTTTCATGTATATTTTCATACTGGAAAATCCACTTTATGATCTCTGTTATGATCAAAGGTAACTATTGTGCCATCTTCAATATCCACAAATGTTGGTTGACTATTACAATTTAAAGAAAATGATGCTCATTCATGTCAAAAGATCGGTATAAATGTAAGTGACTGGTCTCACACATGGAAATCAGGTTTTCCGTTTTTTCACTTAATCATAAAATCATTATGCTCACCTACATATCGATAACAAATTAAAACATTTGAGTCTCTATATTTTTCCGAGAGCATAAGTCAAAATCTGCGGAGGTATCTATTTATTACCCGAACTGTCTCTGGAGAAAATGGGATCTGATCATGTGCCCATTTTCAATCAAATCATATTGAATCTTGATGCTTACGGTTTAGCACTCCGATTTCTAATCAAAAAATCTTTTGTTTGCACCGTAAAAGTACCTTCTCAGAAAGTGATATGGGATTTACATATAATGTTCATTCTGGTACTCGAAGCATATTATTCTATGACAAGTGTTATATATCCAGTCTGAGAGTTTACTTTTCCAGTATCGATGATCGATCGTTTTTCGAGCAGATTAACAGCTCACTGATATAGGTCGAATGGCAACCTCCTATCCATCTTGATTCGAATCATGATAGACCGATCTTGCGTATGCATACTTTGAGCAGTAATAAATTTTTCAAGAAATTCTGCGAGCGCACTTATGAGTGCAAGATTTTTCTCATCTTCTTGAATCAATCTTTCTGTGCCATCCAGATTTTTTGAAGCTAGGAGTTTTTCGCGATAAATAATCAGGTCTTCTATAGAAAATAACGTATCACGTTCTCTCTCCTCAGGTTTTACGAGAAGCGAAAATACTTCAGCCTGTGTTTGCTCAGATATACCATATGCAATATATTGGTCTCATTCAGAAACTACTCATACTGTCAGCATTTCTTCATATTTTAAAACTTGTGTTACCATGTATAATTTAAATTAAAATTAATTTGTCAATATTTGCATATTATGCATTTTTTCTTATACTGCAAATCTCATTTTTGAAAAATCCTCACATGTCCAAAATCCTCATCAAAACACCCGAACAAATCGCCTGAATACGCAAAGCAAGTCATCTGACTGCACAAGTACTCGATATGATCGAACAATATGTCCGCCCTGGAGTATCTACACTCGAACTCGATAATATCATGAATACCTTCACCTTGAAAAATGGGGGAGTATCCGCCTGTATCGACTACCTCGGAAATAATAAGTGGTGAAAATGACCGACTGCCTATACCAGGTCTACGTGTATATCTCTCAATGATGTGATCTGTCATGGCGTCCCTCGTGCTGATGAGATCCTCAAAGAAGGAGATATCCTCAATATCGATGTCACGACGGTCGTAGACGGATATTTCGGTGATGCCTCACGCATGTATACCGTAGGTACAGTAGACCCGAAAGCCCTCGAACTTATCGCTGTGACAAAACGCGCATGGATGATCGGGATCGATCAAGTGCGCCCTGGTAATCACTTCGGGAATATCGGGTATGAGATCGCCAAATATGCAGAAGGACAAGGATATTCTGTAGTACGAGAATACACAGGTCATGGAGTAGGAGTGAGGTTCCATGAGGAACCCTTTGTCTTCCACAAAGCAGATCGCAATAGCGGACCGAAGATGCAACCTGGCATGATATTCACGATCGAACCGATGATCAATGCAGGGAAATATGCCACCAAACTCGATAAAGATAATTGGACAGTACGAACCAAGGATGGTTCTCTCTCGGCACAGTGGGAACACACTATCCTCGTGACAGAGACTGGGCATGAGATACTGACGAAATAAACATGATTCACAATGAGCAAATACTAGAATGTGATAATTCAGAAATAATAGCACTTAGTATGGAATTTTGAATGTGACTAGATGCTATTTGAAGACTAAAGAATTATAAATTAAAAGAAATGATTGAACTCTCAAAAGAGTTAGCCTATGTATATAATTGTGCAAACGAATATTTAATTAATGAAGAATTTGCAAGAAATAAATTAAAAGACATTGTTTGAAATAAATGAGAGTTCCCATCTCGATCAATTTGCGAAAAGTTATTTAAAGAGCTATTTACAGGTACATGAATTTTATTAAGAAGGTTACACTGAATTTGTAGAGATATTTTTAATCAAGATCTAAAAGCTGATGCGTATATAGAGAGATTTTCTTATTTCTTCTGAGAAAATTCATATGAGTTAAATGTAATAACTCAAAACAATGGTTTCTTAAGGGTAATATATGATATTAGGTGAGCCATAGAACATCCAAAGAATGAGTATGAATATAATTGGTTTGAATTAGATAGCTTATGAGAAATTCATGAATTACCATTTATAAGCTATAAAAAAGAATATTATTCTGCAGAAAGCCTATGTAAAGATTTAATAAACTTTTTAGTTTTTCATACTCCTTTTATGATTTCTTCAGCAATAAATTATAGATTTAGTAAGGAACAAAATTGATTTTTAAGATATATTCAACGATTAGACAAAAATGAACTATGATGAAGTTGGCATCTTGTTATAATTGAAAAATAGTGTAAATAAGCTATTTCTCCCACCTCTCTATCTTCACTCTCGCCACTTTCACTGATAACATAAGTGATTCATCGATTTTTACGCTATTGAGAAGTTTCGCGACAAAGTCGAGGATCGCATCTCGATCTTCTGGACTCGCCTCGATACGGAGTCGTATCGTCTCGAGAAGGGAAGAGATGATAGCATATTTATCTGGATCCTCTTCTCATATCCTCCGAGCAAATATTGTGACGATCGGACCTCACTCCATACAATCATATATCTCACATGAGTCACGATATCCTGGATGTTTGGACCGAGTCGCATGGATACGACATTTATTTTTGATATCGAGGTATCCACACTTTACTCATGCTCGTTTTACAAGCTTACCACTTATATGATCGAATATATCATACGATCGACAGCAGAGTCCATCACACCGCTCACACATAGTTTCAGCAGACGATGACATGAGAAGAAGGATGAAAAAGTGAAAACAAAAATATTTTCTTGATGAGAATTTTCTCTATTCTAGTGAGAATCAAAAAAGATCCAAAAAGAAAAGCTCTCCCATTCAGGAAGAGCTTTTCTTTTTTTGAAAAATTTGCAATAACGCTTAGTGAAAGAATTTTATCTTATCAGCACTTGGATGAGTACGGAGTTTTTCGAGAGTTTTGGCTTCGATCTGACGGACACGTTCACGAGTCACTCCAAATTCTTTTCCGACTTCTTCGAGTGTATGCATCTCTCCACCATCAAGCCCGAATCGCATCACGATGATTTTTTTCTCACGAGGAGTGAGGAAGTCAAGCATCTCATAGAGATTTTCTTTGAGGATCGAGAGATTTGTCGCTTTCTCAGGAGTGAGATACTTATCATCTTCGACGAAATCACCAAGAGTCGTATCTTCTTCACCACCGACAGGGGAGTCAAGAGAGAGTATATCCTGAGAGATACGCATGATCTGTCGGACTTTACGGACATCCATCTCAAGTTCGAGCGCGAGCTCTTCCATAAGTGGCTCACGAGCAAGCTCCTGAGTGAGTCGACGATACGTATGATTAAACTTATTGATCGTCTCGACCATATGTACTGGTACGCGGATCGTACGAGCCTGATCTGCGATAGCACGAGTGACGCCTTGGCGGATCCACCATGTGGCATAGGTCGAGAATTTGAATCCTCGATCGGGATCAAACTTATCAACTGCACGGAAAAGTCCGACATTTCCTTCTTGGACAAGATCGAGGAGTCCGAGACCACGACCCATATACTTCTTCGCGATCGATACGACGAGACGGAGATTTGCTTCTGCAAGACGCTTACGAGCCTCTTGATCTCACTTTTGGATAAGTCGACCGAGTCGTACCTCTTCTTCAGCATCGATAAGGGGGAATCGTCCGATCTCATTCAAGTACATGCGGATAGAGTCATCCGAGATTTCGGAGAGATCGACATCTTGATTCTTTTTTCCAGCATCACGAAACATCTCATCGTGTTCGAGCGAGTCTACGAGCTCCACTCAGAGCTTCGCAAGACGAGAAAATACCTCATCCATGAGCTCTATATCATCTCCAGGGGGGAGCGCTGTCATGACTTCATCATAGACGAGACGTCACTCTGCCTTTCCTTTCTTAAAGAGAAGTTGCATCTGCTCAGTCATACCTTCGAGGAATTCCTGAGGGACAGTCACATCGAGAAATTTTTTGAGATTTTTCTTTCGACGCTTGTCTGTAAAAAAATCTTTCGGTCCGACATATCCATCTCATTTTTCCTCTGTGCTAGCATCATCGTCATCGAATGGATCTTCAAAATCATCATCAAATTCATCTTTAATAACAGGATCTTCTTCCATATCAGCATGTGAATCATCAGAAGATACTACATGATCATCAAAAGTATCTCGCTCGCGTTGAGAGAGTTGCTTTTTTGGTTCAAGATTGGAGGGAGAGGAAACACTATTTTCTTTCAGAGGAAGGGGAGCACCAATAGCATTGATATCAAATGCTGAGAGGTCTATTTCTTCGATGGCAGTATCTTTTGGTGGTAGTTTTTTCTTAGTGGACATGGGTAAGATTACGGGGTAGAAATGAAGGTCAAGTATTACTTTTTCAGCAAGTAAGCTCTATAAAAGCATATTCTAGAAGAATATTTTATACATTATCGAGCTTATCTGAGAACACTTGGAGATATACCGAGAGCAAGTGCTTTCTGGATAAATGATTGCTGTACTGAAAGGGGAGATTCGCCTGTTGCGAGTGCCCGATTTTTTTCTGCGATAAGAAGTTCTATATGGAGATTTTTGAGGAGATCAGTACATACTTTCTGTATCTGAGCGGTATCCTCATCGGGATGTAGGGATTCGAGAGAAAGAGATATGATTTTCAGTCGCTCTTGGTCATCTGGATCACGCACTGTGCCAGATATGACAGCAAATAATAGCGAAAAATTCCCTTCTCGAGAAAGGTCTTCTTGAGTATATCGAAATTCACGGAAAAACAAGTCTAAAAGATTGTAGGAGGATATATATCCTGCAAGAAGTTCACTCGGAGTAAAGATATCTTTATTTATTTCTTCAGATTCCTTTTCTTTCGCTACATATCTTGATCTGGTGTCACGAGCAAAGGATCATTTTTTATATTCGGTAAATATAGCATCCTTCGATACCCCCAGTTTTGAAGACATTTCCGTAATATGCATATCGATTTCGATTTGAGACTTTATCGGAATGAGAAAGGATAGACATTTCTCGATCAGTTTCTTCTTCCCGATGACACTACCGAGATCGTATTCTCGACCTCATTCTGTAAGATAAAAGCCAATTGGTGAAAGAGCATTTTTTTTGAGTCCGACGAAGTCACCACCTGATTTGATATACTCATCAGGATCTTTCCCATTTGGGATCGATATAATACGTACTTCGATATCTTGATTTGCGAGGGTCTCGATGGAAGCGAATGTCGCCTTCACTCCCGCATTATCCGAATCAAGACAGAGATAGATTATCTTCGTAAATCGTTTCAAAATTTGTATATGTTCTATCGTAAGTGCCGTACCACTTATCCCCACAGCATTCTCAATACCTGCTTCGTGCAGACTGATAGTATCCATCTGTCCTTCGACAATATATACCTCTCATGATTTCGATATAACTTGTTTTGCAAGATGAAGCCCATAGAGAATCGAACTTTTATCGAAAATATGAGAAGCTGGGGAATTGAGGTATTTCGGAAGTGCAGAGTCGAGGACACGTCCTGTGAAAGCGACCACATGGCCCATACTATTTGCAATAGGGAAAGTGATACGTCCGAAAAATTTATCACGTCATTCACTGATAAAAATCCCCGAATCAATGAGAAATTGCGGAGTAAATCCTTTTTCTTTGAGATAAAACCAAAGATCTCGTGGGGCTGTCGAACAACCAAGTTGGAACTTTGTGATCGTCGCATCAGTCATATTTCGTGCCTTCAAATATTCGAGAAATTTGTGATTCTCTTCCTTATAGAGGGCCTGGTTATACCATTCGCTCGTCGCGCGATAGAGGGCGTAGATATCTCAACCTGCATCTGCTTTTTCTTTTTGGAAATCGGTCTTGAGCTCGACTCAAGCTTCCTTAGCAAGGATTTGGATCGCCTCTCGAAATTCGATCTTTTCAATCTCCATAAGGAATTTTAGCGGTCCTCATCACTTCCCACAAGAAAAGCAATGCGCAATATTCTTCTGAGGAGATATGATGAATGATGGGGATTTCTCACTATGAAAAGGGCAGAGTGCCTTATAGTTCACTCAAGCCTTTTTCATATCCACATATCGCCCGACGATGTCGAGGATATTGATACGAGATTCGATGTCTTGGGATAGGGACATTATTTTAGTTATTAAATCTGACAGTCATTATTATTTATAGAAAAGAATCATCCGGAAAATCACTCTGTTTTTAATTTATATGACGCGGATCTTTCTTGAGTATTTAAAATAAGGCTTAGTATATCAGCATCCGAGGTAAGTCCGAGCTTTACACCTTTTAAACCGATACAATTGAGATCATGCTTAACTGCATCCATTTCTTTTTGACTCATTCGAGCGGAAATAAGAATTAGATTTGTTAGCCTCACTGTTTCAAATTCTGTTTTAAATATCTCATTATTTTTCGCTTTTTCAGCAATATACCGCTCCACATCATCTCTCACTCCATTTTCATTCAAATCGACACCTGCGAGAGTTGCATTATTAAGAGCTGGATCTGGTTCTGGTGGGACTTCGATTCCATTGATGGTCTCATATTCTGCCTTTCCTGTAGATGTTGTTCCTGTATTAGCTTGATTTGTGGACAAAATTCAAGTGTTATTCTGAACAGGGGACTGAGTATTCTCTACAACCATTTTTTTGGACGGTGGAGTAGAGACTCTTGGCTCGATGCCATCTTGTCCACATGAAGCAAGAAGAAGAGAAGAGACTATGAGGAGAGGGATGATGGGATGAGTCATACGTAGAAAAGTAAGTGATAATTATACCTTTTATACTGCTATTTTTCGGATGTATTACCTTCTGATGATGAATTCTATATTATCGAGATTCGACGATACGCGCGTGAGCCAAAATGGAGAGAATGATATAGCGACTTCATGTACTCGTCATTCCTGTATCAGACGATCTACTGCCTGCTTCTTCGTCAGTCACGCGATCATGACTTTCATACGACGAGTGAGTTCATTCGATGAATTCTCGAGATCATAGGTGATAGTCGTATTCATCTCCATAGTTGCCTTGATGATAGAGTCATTGGGTTCACGAGAGATTATATTCGTGAGACGAAGAGTATCTTCATGGATCGCAAGCTCTTTATCTGTACCAAGAAGAAGTTTCTCTCGAAATATAGATGTAAGATAGTCGATCACCGCTGCCCGATCATAGATCAGAGCATTGGCAGTAAGTGACCCTTTGATTTCTATTTCAGTGGCAGGATCACCGATTTTTTGTCCAGAACTTATAGAAAGGATTTCTCCTGTAAGAGTGATAGATTCACCCATGAGAAGACTGTAGTCTTCTGCATTATTTTTATTTTCATTATCGAGCCACGCTTGAAACTGCGCGCGAGCAATACGCTTGAGTTGCTCACGAAGTATAGCTTTCGATTTTTCTACTTCTGGCCCTGTGATGACTCTGAGAGTAGAGTCTGTTCATCCGATAAAGTTCTCCTTTGCTTTTCCGTAGACCTTATCTCGATTAAATTTTAATCCTGGGATCGACATGTAGGTGCCTGTCACGATATTTCCTCTTGAGCCTATCTGCTTTCCTGCTTCATCATATTGATCTGCTTTCAGATATATATCCACCGATCAGAGTTCTGTCACTCCATTCAGTTTTCGTGCTGCAGGAATATTGATCCAATCGGCACTTCTATAGACAAGTCCATCCTCCGTCACAAATCGAGTCGATGGTTTGAGTACTTGGAGTGTCGTCAATTCATTGTAGAGGGTGATATGTCCTCATGCGCTCGTTGCGGAATTGGGATCAATTGCCTCAATAGCAAATTTCATACTATGCTCTATTGGAAGAGCTATTTTTTTCATTTTTACTTTATTTTTCTCTATAATTAGGCTTCATGATCACCCTCATTGGTCAAATATAATATTTGCGATAATCGGCCTTACCGTAGTCTGAGGAATCACAGATACATAGGTCTTTGATACCGCAAAGTGAAAAATAAAAACAAGCAGAGAAAGCGACATGATGAGTCCTGCTACGATGAGGAAAGTATTGGGAGAATGACGCTTAATCTTATGGAGTGGAACTTTGGGACGCTTACGTGTCGTAAGAAACATGATATATTCTCCTCATCTTTTGAGTTCATAAAGAAAATATTCCCACATACTCATATTATGTTTAACAATATTTTTCTTTAAAAATTCACGATCAAATTCAGCGCGTACTCATGAAATTGAGGCACCTATACCGATCGATCTTGCCATATCTACCTCATAGTCATGCGAGAGAAGAAGGCTAAACTCATCGACACGAAATCGTTTTTTCATCACAAGAAAAACATCTCGTGTAAGAGGAAAACTCACTTCACCCATATCTACAAGAATAGGTGTCGGCCCAGTATGAATACGCTCACTCATAGCCTTAAGGGCTTGTATAAGTGTCATGTCTGGTCGAAGTATGAGCTTATTCATAATGATAGAGGGTATACCTGAGTATGCGAATTATAGGATCTTTTTTGGTGTAGAGGAGTTCTTGTCCAAGATAAGAAAGCCCTTGTGTGATAAGATATTCTCTTGGGAGATTTTCCATCGTCGAAGTATCTGCAAGATGAAGATTTTTTCCATCATATCCGATATTTGTAGAAAGTATATCAAAAAATAGAGATTCTATCCAAGAAGAGGAAAATATACCACCAGAAATAAAAATATTTTTCATCTTTATTGACTCATCTTCACGAGTAATAGAAGAAATAAAAACATCAATAATATAATCAAAGTATTCTTGCACTATATTTTTTCTACTTTTTTCTTCCATCTCCGTGAGGTTCGTACGTCTTAAAAAACTCTCAATTTCCGTATAGGAACTCTTTGGATATGCATCTCATATCATATCCATAAGCATTTTTGATCCCATAATAAACGTATCAAAATAGGTAATTTCATGTTTTTTTTCAAATACGATCGTGACATGAGTATATCAGATATCTATATAAATATTATCATCATAGACATGTTCTCATTTTTCTATAATTTTTGAGAAAATAAGTGGTATAGGAACTAGGGATATGGTCTTCTTTTTTAGACTAGCTATGATGGATCGTAGGATATTATATTCACTAGAAAGTGCATAAATATTGAGTACGTTGATGCGAACATGTTTTCCTTCAAGACCTATAGGATTCATCACCTGAATACCATCTATAGTAATACTCGTAAGCGTACTTGATACGAGTCGTATATCGTCATGGATAAGACCATACTCCGCCTTTGCTTTTTCTTTTGCTCGTACAAGCGATATTTTTTCGAGCTTCTCTATCATAGTATCAAGTTCATCCATCGTAAGAGGAATTGATTCATCTGCACGGATATACTGACTTGCGATTATTTCATGCACACACAGGGTAGGTGAAAATCCCAAAATAATATCCTCTGGTATTTCATCAATATGAATACATGCTTCATGGATCGCCTTATCTATAGCATGAGCTACTCATTGCATATCCATTATTGCTCCTTGGAGCATATTTTTCCTATGCTGACGGATGCACGAACTTCCTTCAAGTTTCAATTTTCACTCTTTCATGGTATAAAGAGCTGCTCGTACTCGATAGGTTCATAGATCGATTGCGATAAATCGATCATACTCATGGATGTTGGATATACGAAAACCCATAAAAAAATATGGCTTGAGGATATGAAAAAAATGAGAAAAAGCAAATGAGAAAAACATTGAAATAATGCTTTTGCATAAGGGATTCGTATCGAAAATTTGTAAAAAAAGAAAAAGAGTGATAAATTAGAGGAAGTTTCGCATATTGTATAAAAAAATCCTCGAGCAATGATCATATCTCGCTCTCGCATTAACTACCTTTGGTATCTCCTTACTTGGGTTTTACTCCTCTCTTTTACAGTGATTATTTATCACTTTATTACCGAGTCACATATACTTCGTCTTGATCCAAGTACCTGGACAATTTTTGATAATGCCTACAAGACCCTTCGTGGGCTTCTGATTATCGCGATCATAGCAAATATTGTGAGCCTTACATTTCGTGAGATTAAATATGGCTTCTGAAGTGATCATCTTTTCATAAGAAAATTTCTTCCGACAATAAAATTTATCGTAATCCTCCTCATCTGGATCATCGGCGGTTTTATCGTCTTAGAAAACCTCCAAATAGATACCAGCAAGCTCTTGACATGAGCAGGAATCTGATGAGCTATATTTGCCCTCGCAAGCAAAGATATCATCGCCAATCTTCTCTGAAGTCTGTCTATTATTTTGAGTAAAACCTTTGAGATCGGTGACACCATCAAAATCAAAGGGATCGAAGGAATCGTAGAAGAAATCAATCTCAACTATACAAAAATCATGAGTACTGAATGAAAGGTTGTATATATACCAAATCGTACACTCAATACTGAAAGCCTCGAAAATCTTACAAGAAGACGTTTTTATCTCTATACCTATAAAATCCCATTCAAAAAAAATATTGGTGATCCTGATAAGGTTCATGATATGCTCATGCTTATAGAGGGTAAGATCGGGGAATATTCTCCGATCGAGATACAAATACATAGTGAAATCCCAAATGCAACTGATTTCGTCTATATTTTTGAAGTGAAAGTCCCTGAACAAAATGATGACTTCGATAGAGAAATTCGCGAGTTTCTCATTCCTTATATCTTCATGAAAGATATAAAAGCTCTCAAGATCGATACTTCAATAACATAAAATATTTGATACTTTCTTCTCTGAAAATATCCTCTCTTTAGGGTTGCAAAAAAAGAAAACAGCATATACTCTTGGGCATATTTTCACCATTATCCTATTATGGCAAATAGCCTTGCTTTTCTTCTTCTATATCTCATTATTGGATCTATAGCGACATTTCTTATCATTCCTGGATATATCCGCTTTCTCTACAGGCACAATCTCGGAAAAAAGATACGAGAAGAATGACTTATAGGAAAAGCTATAGAATTCTCAAAACTTCATGCAAGAAAAATCGGTACTCCCACTATGTGAGGTGGCGTAATACTTTTAGTAGTTTTTATTATGGTAGTAGTCTCGATCGGAATACAATCGATCGGTCCATACTTTTGATTTGAAGTGAATTATTCACTTCTCAATCGAAATGAGACATATCTTGCTCTTTTTACCCTTTTTACTGTATGAGCTATCGGGCTCGTCGATGATTATCTCAATATTCATGAGATCTGAAGGACAAAATGACTTTCTGCCCGAGTAAAACTTACACTCCTTTTTTTCTTTGGAGCTTTATGAGCATATTGGTTTTATTTTAAGCTTGGGTATCAAAATATCAGCGTCCCCTTTCTTTGAAGTATCGATCTTGGCATCTGGTATATACCACTCTTTGTTCTTATCATAGCGACTATGGCAAATAGCGTCAATATTACTGATGGACTTGATGGACTTGCTGGATGACTTCTTTTATTTAATTATTGAGTATACGCATTCATTTGTTATAACCAAAATCTCACGATACTTTCTGCACTTTGCCTTATTATTTGTGGCTCAGTTATCGGATTTCTTTGGTTCAATATTAAGCCTGCAGCATTCTATATGGGAGATCTTGGTTCACTCTCACTTGGTGCGACACTTGCCATTATGGCGATGATGACAGATACCCTTATAGTCCTTCTCATCACAAGTGCTATATTTTGGCTTGAGATGTTCTCTGTTATTATTCAGCTTCTTTCAAAAAAATTTCGAAATGGAAAAAAAGTATTTCGTATCGCACCATTTCATCATCATCTTGAAGCAATAGGGTGGAGTGAAGAAAATATTGTTATGCGTTTCTGGCTTATAGGAATGATCCTTGCAGTACTCTGAGGGATAGTGAGTCAGCTTATTTAATAATTAAAAAATAAATATTAATTTTGTAAATACAAAAATTCCTATCTTTAAGTAATGGCTTAATAGAGAGCTTTTCCAAAATTATATCGATACTTGATCCCATAAAATAGAGCTTTCCCTGAAAGAAATTTTTTGCAATCTGTAAGAACGTGTCTATAATGCCTTTGTCCTTTATTTTTTAACTTTTTCCACTATGAAAAAGCAGGACTTCATTAAGTCAGTAGCAGCAAAGGCTGGTCTC
>JAYVIJ010000048.1:0-8627 GCA_043770315.1 Candidatus Altimarinota bacterium
ACAAGTCGATGGTACAGGAAAAATAAGAAGGATTACATACTATAGAGATAAACAAGGGGTGATAATCCCTCCTCCTATAGAAAATGGAAAGCTCATAGACGGGAGTCCTGCACCTGAGAATCCTCTAAGAGCATTGATTGCGCAAAAGAAAATACTGGTACCGTATGATAAAAATGCACAGATTGCGCTTGCTATGGTAGGAGATAAGGATTTGATGAAAGAATCAAGGTTTTATATTGGATCGTTTATGGATAAAGTTGAGACCTGAAAAAATATTACGAGAACAGATCTTGAACTTTATCTATTCCATTCATATATTTCGATGGAATCATGAACAAAATGAGATTGATTATTAAAAGTTGCTGATCATGTAGGTCTTATAAAGCTAAAGTTAACCTCTATAGAATATGCTACCCTAAAATCAGAAGCTCAAATTAAAGCAAAAAATATCTGGAAATCAACGACAGGAGCCCTCGCATAGTGCACATTTTTGCATAAAAAAATAAGATATGGTATCCTAGTGATATCATATCTTATTTTATGTCTGATAAGCCACGACGAGACATACCCGAAGTGGGAGGTGAAGCACCGAAAGATGCTCTTTCAGTGCTGATCCAAGAGCTCGGGATCAGTCCTGAAGTCGAGAAGATGATCCGAGCCCTAGAATGAAATAATAAAGAACTCTGTATTATCAGTTTGGAAGATATAGCAAAAGAGGCAAAAGAAAAAAATATGGGAGATGCCGATAGGGGTAAAAAAATACAAGAAACCCTTGCAAGTGAATATGGCATAATTTTTGAAAATGATTCTAACTGAACAAAATCACAAAAATCATCAATCACAGAAAGTAGTCTCCATATTGAAAATGAACATAGATGAGAGTTACTTGCTAAACGTCTCGAAAAAGTAAAATCCCTCGATACGACCGTAGTGAGTGAAGAACTTACAAAAGCAAAAGCGAGTGCTCCTCTTCCAGAAGATATCAAGGCAAATATCGCAAGGAATGCTGGTATAGCACCAGAAAGTCTCGATGCAGTGATAGCGAGTGGATCGAATCCCCAGGTCACGAATCTTGTCGATACATTTTACCTTACGGATTCTCGGACGGAGACAGCGATCAAATCTCGACTTCCAGAGTGAAAACTCTCAGATGCCGAAAGAGCATTCAGTGATCTTCGCGCCAGTGCGAGAGAAATTCCCATACTTGCTCCTTTTCGCTCGAGAGATATCGAGCAATATATCGCAGATAAACCAGATAAGACTCAGCGAATGGTACTCGATGCCTCGAAAGCGATCACTGGTGGGAGATCAGATATCCCCGTAGAACGTCGTGGAGAGACTCTCATATTCAAGAGTCTCGACGGAAAAGAAGTGACGCATACGATCGATATGGAAAGACTTCCTCCACAAGTGATGAAGATACGTGGCATAATGTCTGTCACTCAAGATATCCCTGATACCGCTGAGCAAGAAAGACAAGCAAAAATCAAATGAGAACTCGATACAATAAAAATTTTTAATGTGAATAAAGAACGAGAGATTACTGATAACTATAAGTCAATACGCCCAAATCTCTCTACCATCAATCAACAAGAATTATCTCTCCCTATGATCGATAAATATATGACTCTATTACGATCAAAAGAAATAGATATTGATAAAAAGAGAGAAGCTTGTGAGAAGCTTATACCCCTCTATGAAAAAGCATCATACAGTGATGTTTTTCGACCTCAGACACGTATGGAATGAGAAGATATAAAGATCACTGAAGGATTGACTGACTATTTTTCTGGAGAAAAAGTCAATATCATCGAACTACAAAAAAAATATACTGAACAGTCTCGATTAGAAAAGATATATAATCCCAATCAAAAAATCGAAACAAGCTCTGAAGATTTCGAAGAAAATACCAGACATAATCTCGATGGACTCTCTGGACTCTGAATTACTCAATTTCGAAATATAGGCGAAGCATATGCATTTCTCATGAGTCAAAATGGACCCGAGATCGGTAATAGATGGGCTACCCCAGAAGATATCAATAGCTCTCTCGGAAAAGAAAAAATCGAATGACAGCATTGGGAAAAAATGCTAAGAAATCTCGGTGTTATCCAAGATGCTATCTCATGAACAGCTGTAGATACGCTTACAGCTAATGAAAAAAGCATCGATCTTATGCGATCTGAATCAAACGGTGTACCAAAAATAATCAACTCCCTCAGGAAATATAGTATAGAAAATAAAGGATGATCGATTTTAAAAACAGATGATTTTCTGTACCTCATGAGGTCACCTTCCGGAAAAACTCTAGAAAAGAAAAAATAGTTATCAATAATATATTAAAAAATATCGTCCTTAGTATATTGGAAAGGATTTTCCTTGCATTTTACAGAAAAACTATATCATGTGTAGTATATCGTATAATATACTTCTATGTCGCTTACACGCACACATATAGCGTTTCTCGGAATCATAAGCGTCTTCACTGGACTCGTCTGACCAGGGACACGTTCAGGAGATATCCTTCTCTCCTATCTTATGACGGATATACGATGGATTGCTTATGCTATATTGATCGCTTTGATACTTGCTTTTACTCTTGCTTCGACACGAAAGTGGTCATCATACAGGATCAGTGTGAGTCTGACGATCATCGGGATCATCGCACTCGGGATTATGACTTTCATGGGTCGGATATCGAATATGAAAACAGGAGAGATGGCATCTGGTATGAGCTGGTGATGGATATTTCTCCTCATAGGATCTATACTCTTACTTATAAGCTATAGAAAGGGGGATCTCACTCAAGAGGAGACGCAGTTTTCTGATATCGTAGATACGATCATCGGTATGGTATGAGGCTTTGCACTTGCATGTATCGCAGGGATTCTGATCCTCTCATCACTCTCATTTTTCACTCGTGGCCAAAATCATGAGATCCTGAGTCGCGCCTATCTGAGCGGGGAGATCAAGACTCTCTCTGGTGGGATACGCTCTATCGGGATATCCGAGACACTCCCCTCTCTCGTCTATGATCGAGGAGCTGATAGTCTTCTCACGACTGTAGTCTCAGGATCAGGAAGCGAGTGGAAACTCGTAAGTGAAGGAAAGATCTCTACCGGAAGCATAAAACCTGGACAGATACCACTACTCCTTGGAAAGACAGTCTATAGCAGAGATATGAATGGCTATGCATACTCTGGGGGAAAACTCCTTCTCGGATCTCGCATATCAGAATGAGAAAAATCTATCGTCTATAAAGAAAATGGAGATATCCATATCATCTCTGAAAATGGAAGAAGGATCATCGAACACAAATGAATGCTTGGAAACCCACTTATTCTCTCCCAAGATAAGAGCACTCTCGTATGGGCTACGGGACAAAATACAGAAAAATATATAGTAAAAAATGGAATTCCCTTAAAAGGAACTTACAATAAAATCGATATCCTATCCACAACATCAAATGGGCAAAGTATCATCGCACTTGTGTCATCTGGATCAGGAAAATCTATCATAAAAAATGGAACTTTCGTCTGAAATCTTCCTCTTACCTATATCTCAGGATCATTCATATCCAATGGTTCACACTTTCTCTATCGGATAGAAGAAAAATGAGTAAAAAAAGTCGTACATGATATGGAAGTCGTCTCACGTGATCTTGCTGAGGTTCGAGAAGTATTTCTCGAAAAAGATGGAGGATCTTATACATATTTTGGAAGACCAATCGGGGAAAAACGATACTGTATTTTCACACGATATAAAGGAAATCTCTGTGGACTCGAAGGATATATGAATCCGACACTTTGAGCTGATGGGGGATCTGTGATATTCGCTGGAAAAAAGGATGGCCTCTGGAAGATCTATCGTAATACTGATGAAATCATAAAAAATACTGGCTATACTGCAGAAAATATTGAGTATGATTATGCATTCTTTGATACGACGAATCCTCGAAGTTACCTCTTTATAGAACGAGATACAAGTACAGGATTCTATCGATATAGGAAAAATGGCATACTCCTTCCTGGTATTTGGAAAGATATCAGTATAGAAGTACAGTTTGGATATGATAGTCATATCTTGACTGCAGCACAAGATGAATCTGGATGGAAAATATTGGAACTCTAAAAGAAAAAATCCTAAGTATGAAAAGTCATACTTAGGATTTTTTTTCAGCAGAAGCTCTTCGTGAAAAAATAGTTTTTAATTCATCATATTTTTCTCTATAGAGACGCGCGAGAAAAATAGGTCGGAGTAATGGCCAATGCGTAAAGTCAGGATTTTCTGCGAAAGCCAAAAACTCATCGAAACTGAGCTCGAAAATATGATTTATTTTTTCACCTCCATCGAGGACGATCTCTTGGACTTTCTTGCAGTCACGAGCAACATAGAAGTATGTCTGACCGAGGACATTGCTCGTTCCTCGAAATACATACCAAAGCTCCCAATCATCACTCACATATCCAGTCTCTTCGAGGAATTCTCGCTTCGCACAGAGAAGCGGATCTTCATCTGGAGCATCGAAAGCTCCTCCAGGTAGAGAGAAAAAAGGATGATTTCTTGAGGGTTGCTCTTGCTCTGTCATGAGGATTTTTCCATTTGGTAATACTCAGATAACGAAAGAACCATCGAGGAACTCAGCTCTTTCGAAACATTTTATCGAGCCATCATAGAGTTCCTGATCCCATTGATAGACATTCATCCGTATTCCTGAGAATACCTTACGAGCATTTTTTGGTATAGAATCATTCATAATTGCCATATATTTATACTTTCTTCGTTTCAAGTCTCATGTAGAGTGGCTCGCCCTTTTCACTTACATGGAACCCATGAGCGATCTCCCATCATTTTCCGACTCCGATACGATCAAGCATTTCTTTCATTTTCACTTCAAAAAATGGTGCAAGATTGTATCCGATATAGGCAAGTCCAATCATGATCGTCGAAAGTGTCTGATCGAGCGCTATACGCTCTTGTGGGATAGAGGGATCAAGCTTCCATGGCTTTACCGAATCTATGTACTGATTGAGCTCAGTCGCAAAAGCGAAGCTAGAGTCGAGTGCTCATTTTAGATCATAGACATTCATGTACCACATATATTTCGAGATATAGTCATCTCTTTTTCCAGCAATACTATCTTCTTCATACGATCATACTTTCCCGCCTTCAAGCTTGAGGGCAAGCGTGAGAGATCGATTAAGAAGGTTTCCAAGATTATTCGAGAGCTTAGCATTATACTGGAGGATTGCCTCACTCCGATCAAAGTCACCATCTTCACCGATAGGAAAGGCGCTAAAAAGATAGAGTATAAGCATGTCTCTACTATATGTCTGTATGTACTCTACTGGATCGATGACATTCCCGATGGTTTTCGACATTTTCTGGCCATCGACAGTGAAGTGTCCTGTGACAAGAAGTTGTTTTGGAGCTTCATATCCTGCACTCCAGAGCATTGCTGGCCAATAAATAGCATGAAAACGTACAATATCCTTTCCGATCACATGGAGGTCAGCTGGCCACCATTTTTTCTCCTCACCAAGACAGACAGTGATATAATTAAACAGTGCATCATACCAAACATAGGTCACCTGATCTGGATCAAATGGAAGAGGAATGCCAAACTTATTGGTCTCACGAGATATAGAAAAATCATCGAGTCATGATTTTACGAACTCTTTGACTTCAGCATATCTGCTATGTGGTGTGATAAAATCAGGATGTGATTCATAAAATTCGAGGAGTCGATCTTGATATTTCGAGAGTTTGAAAAAATAGTTTTTTTCTTTGAGGTGTTCGAGTGGTTTATTTGGATGATCTGGGCAGATCATCTTACTATCTTTTTGGATGAGGTCAGATTCTTTTTTGAATGCTTCACATCCTATGCAATACATGCCCTCATAGACTCACTCATATATATCCCCTGCATCAAACGACTTCTGTAAAACTTGCTGGACTAATGTTTGATGACGAGGCTCCGTCGTACGTATGAAATCAGTATAGTGTATCCCAATACCATCCCAAACTGCTTTATGTTTCTCTGCCATCATATCAGCATATGCCATCGTCTCCATATTTTGAGCTTGAGCTGATTCTACGACTTTCTGAGAATTTTCATCGACTCAGGTAGAGAACTTTACTTCCCTTCCATCGAGGCGATAATACGTACTGATTGTATCAGCAAGAAGTGACGAATAGGCATGTCCGATATGAGGAATGCCATTCGAGTAATATATGGGAGTAGTAATAAAAAATTGTGATGTCATAAAGTGTATATATTTGTGGCATTATAGCTGGACTTATAAGAAAAACAAATATACTTAAAAAAACTCCTCTATGAAAAAACGTGCTCCTCTGTTTTGAATCATCATACTTTTATCGGCGGCTCTCGGTTTTTGGATCGGAAAATTATATCCCCAAGTTTCTCCTGCTTATCCGAAAGAAGATACCCCTATACGACAAAGTGGGTATATATATACGAATCCACTCCTTGAGTGTGAAAATAATGGCTCATTTGCTAAGCAAAAATATATTCCCTTCGAAAGAAAGCTTGTAGAGAAAATCGAAGATAATATCACTCAAAATCACTCAGGAGTGCTTCTTTCGGTATATTTTCGCAATCTCAATAATGGTCCTTGGTTTGGTATAAGAGAGAATAATGGGTACATCCCCGCAAGCTTAATGAAACTTACACTTTTGATTAGCTATATGAAATGGTGGGAGGAAGATCCAAGTCTAATGGGAAAGAAACTCATCGTAAAAGTTAACGATGAAATGAATCAAGTTATCCTCCCTGAGAAACAACTTCAAGAATGAGTCGAATATACTATAAGTGAACTTTTATATTATCTTATCGTCTACTCCGATAATAATGCGAGCAAAACTCTCTTTGAGAATATTCCTATGGAACGCCAAAATAAAACTTTTATAGATCTTTGAGTTCCTGTACCCCAAGATAAAGATTACACTGTTTCTGTAAAAGAGTACGCTTCGTTTTTTCGTATACTCTATAATGCTTCCTATCTTTCCCCAAACTCTTCTGAAGCAGCTTTATCTATACTTGCTTCATCAAAATATACCCAATGAATTCGATGATGAATCGATAAAAATATCGTAATCGCTCATAAATTTGGAGAGAGGGAAATGATTTGAGAAAATGGAATTGTCTTCAATCAACTCCATGATTGTGGTATAGTATACCATCCAAGATATCCATATCTGATATGCATTATGACTCGATGAACTCAGACACTTGAAAGTCTAAGTACAGTTATAAGTGGTACATCAAAAATCATTTTTGATGAAATAAATCTTGCATATCCATACAGTAAATAGCAAGCAAAGAATAGGATTAAATTATGAAAAAATATATATCATCCTTTTATATACTCTGCGCAGGAACAACATTTCTGAGCGCATTTTTGCTGTTTCAGATTCAACCACTTATTAGTAAACATATTCTCCCGTGGTTTGGGGGTGGTGCAATGGTATGGATTACTGCGCTATTTTTCTTTATGTTTGTCCTCTTAGCAGGATATCTCTACGTACTTATTCTCTCATACTTGACTCTCAGGTTCCAGAAGTATGTGCATCTTCTTCTTATCTCTCTCGTAGCATGATTGCTTTTGTATCACTCTAGTATCTGGGGATCGAGTATTACTCCGAGTATTTCCGAAGATTATTATAGTTCTCGACCAGTACTGAGTATACTCTTCGTACTTTGAATTACTATTGGAAGTCCTTTTTTCGTTCTTTCTACGACGAGTTCACTCCTCCAGCTCTGGTATGGAAAAAGCACTGGAGATGAGCCGTTTTCTCTCTATGCAATCTCTAATATCGGTTCCCTTCTAGGGCTTTTGAGTTATCCATTTCTCTTTGAACCTATATTCACAACTCAAACCCAAGGAATGATATGGTCTGGACTTTTTTTCCTATATCTTATAGGTATAATCTTAATCCTGATAAAAACAAAATTTGTTTCATCGAGCAAGGCACCAGAGAGGCATATTATCGAGCAAAAAATACAAATAAGCAGATTTCTCGGATGGACATGAGTCGCGAGTATACCAGTTATGGTGATGCTTACCAGTACGAGTTATATTTCTGGATTTGTAGCGGCGATGCCATTTATATGGATTATGCCACTCGCTCTGTATCTTATAAGCTTTATTATTTCTTTTCGATGATGAGATCGAAAAATTGGATGAGTGACTCTCCTGATTGTATTTTTTTCATCCCTGATTGCTCTACTCCTTATGGGATTTTCTGGAAATAAGACTATCCCGATACTCCTCATCGTACTTTGGATGAGTGTACTCAGTATATCGCATTATTGCCATGAGTGGCTTTATGAGCATCGCCCAATGAGTGCAAAATTACCATGGTTTTATGTTGCTCTTTCACTCGGTGGAGTACTTTGAAGTTCGATTGTACTGATTTCTACTCTATTTATCCTTAAATCACCTCTAGAATACGTTTATATACTCTTTCCTATTATGCTGGTGTCACTCTATCAGCTCTATAAATATTCTCTCTGAGAAGAATTTTTATCAAAAAAACAATTATGAATACTCTGTGGATTCGCTCTACTTGTGTTTGGTCTCTTTATCTATAATAGAATCATGTAT
>JAYVIJ010000049.1:0-8534 GCA_043770315.1 Candidatus Altimarinota bacterium
AGCTCCTCCTCTCCAAGTGATATCAGGTACATGGGATCAAGCGTCGAGCATCGTCGTTCAATACCACCAGAATCGATCATCTCTTCCAAGATATTCACCAAAACGGATCTCGTCTCCATCTCCACTATGGAGATATGACTGATAGTGCCAATCTCATCAAGATCGTCGCAGATATACAACCAGATGAGATCTACAACCTCGCTGCACAGTCACATGTGAAGGTCAGTTTCGATATGCCAGAGTATACAGCCAATACGGATGGAATTGGCACACTGCGTCTCCTCGAGGCTATCCGTGTGAACTGACTCGAGAAGCAAACTCGATTTTATCAAGCATCAACATCCGAGATGTTCGGTGGAGTAGGGTTCAATATGCCTGAGACAGGCTATGTAGAGGAGTCTCCGTTTTATCCACGGAGTCCATATGGAGCTGCGAAGATGTATGCCTACTGGATCACAATCAACTATCGTGAGAGCTATGCGATGTATGCTTGCAATGGTATACTATTCAACCACGAGTCTCCAGTCCGTGGAGAGACATTCGTCACTCGCAAGATCACTCGTGCAGTGGCTCGTATCCATCTCGGACTCGAGAAGATGCTCTATATCGGGAATATGGATGCAAAAAGAGACTGGGGACATGCGAAGGACTATGTCCGAGGCATGTGGCTCATGCTCCAACAAGATGTTCCAGAGGATTTCATCCTCGCGACTGGTGAGACCTATAGTGTCCGCCAATTCATCGAGTGGGCATTTGCTGAGGTAGATATCCAGATCGAGTGGAGAGGAGTGGGGGTGGATGAAAAAGGATATAATAAGGCAACAGGTGAATGTATCATCAGTGTTGATCCACGATATTTCCGTCCTACTGAGGTGGATCTCCTCCTCGGGAATCCAGCCAAGGCTGAGAAAAATCTGGGCTGGACTCGAGAATACACGATTGCGGAGATGGTGGCTGAAATGGTCAGGTCGGATATCGATATCATGAGAAAAGAAGAAATCCTCAAAAAACACGGTTTTGAGATACTTGCCCAATACGACTAATATGTTCATCGAAAAATCACTCTACATGGATATCCTCAGGAATATGCCTATTCCTACGGTGGATATATTATTCCTGAATTCTGACAATCAGATACTCCTCGGAAAACGAAACAATGATCCACTCATGGGAGTCTACTATATCCCTGGTGGACGAGTGAACAAGTGAGAGAGATCTCTCGACGCAGCTCAGAGAAAAGCAAAAGAGGAGCTCGGTATAGATATTGATATCTCTCGCCTCCAATTCGTCTGAGCGTATGATGATATATTCGAGAATTCTGCATTTGAAGATATCAGTACTCACTGTATCCCGGTGACTTATCTCTATCGACTCAACTCAGATGAAGGGTCAAGATTGTCTCTCTGAGATACTCAGCACTCTGAACTTCGGTTTTTCCCCCTCGATGATCCGAGTCTCCATGAGATGGTGCGCATAAGAGTGAGAGATCTGAGAAAATTATTAAAAATATAAATTTATATTTGACAAATACAGAGAGAGAGTATACTGTAGGAGTATATTTCTTTTTTTCAATTATGTCTCTCAATAATTCTCTTGATTCTGGACTCGAACAATCCAAATATCACGATTTCGTAGCGTTCACAAGTACTTTTTATAAGGATGGTGTAGAGTGACGAGTTCGTAGTGAGGCATGTTTCACAATGCTCGATAATGCTCAAAAACTCTGAATCCGAGTAGTCATCGGAGATGGTGGATCAGGATCAGCATTTATCGAGAGAATAAAACAATACCCAAATGTTACCTTGATTCATTCTGGGAAATGATGAGAAAATACCGACCTGACTATGGCAGGTGAGAGGCGATTTACTGGTAGGGTTTCTATCGAAAAATATCCTGAAGCATCATATTTTCTCTGGCTAGAACCCGAGAAGGCAGAACTCATGAAAATGGAAAATATCGATGCTATCCTTAATCCGATGAGATTATGAACTGCTGATATGATAGTACCTTCTCGAAAATCAAAAGATACGCTTCCTCCCCAACAGAGAGCTGCAGAAAATAGAGCGAATAGAAGAGCATCTGATATTATCAATATAGGAGATATCTCTCCCGTTCATGAATTTCGAAAAAAATTCACGGCACATATAGTTCCAAGTCAGATGGATGACTCTTTTTCGAGTGATAAAGTATATAGGGACAATGAGGATTGGGAAAATGCAGATCGTGATACAGCTTGGTCGATGACTCCTGAGCTCAATGCACCATATGATCTCTGGTTCTGACCAAAGGCATTTACCCGACAAAGTATGTATGAATATTTTCTTACGTATGCTGGAGCAAAATGGGATGGGATTATTACTTCGGTACTTGCTGGAAAAATGCGATGAAAAAGTGTGGTAGATGTTCCTGTAGATTTCACGTATCCACCGAAACAAACCGAGTTAGAAACAGATCCAGAACAAGCTATGAGATATCAAAAATTAAGACGAAGTCAGTACCGATATATCATCAAGACAGTTAAAAAACTCGTTGCTCAAATTTAACTCTAATAACCATTCTTTATATAATCCAATCAAATGTATCTGAACATAGTAAGGCAGATATTATCTGATCTGCTCTTGCATATCAATATGCAACTCAGGCTTTTACTGATTTCCCATATTCATCCATAGTACGTAAAAAAATAGATTCCCTATTTCTCCAAATCGGAGAATGACTAAAACATGCACATACAGATCCTCGTAGATCAATACACGAATACAATGGATCTGATTTTTCGGTTCAAAAATTCGAAGTTCATTCAGCAAATATTCCATTGGGAAATCACTTTCACAGAAAATCAGTATGACATAAGGAATCTGATGGAACAGATTTATGAAAACTTTCAGAGATGTTTGTATTTGATGAGTGAGAGTGACTCCTACTTCTTCAAAAACTTGACTCAAAATGAGCTGTTCTCGGAAAAATAGAGGAGTTCTTTGTGCGAGCAGATAGTATTCTTACCATACATCCATTTGTCGCCCATACACTCTATCTCGAACCAGGAACAAAATTCCGATGATTTCGTCCATATCCATTCGATAAAGATGATATGGATATGAATCCGTATAAACTCGAACTTCCTGTAAGATAGTATTTTTTATTTTCTCGTGACAAACATATACTTTTTCATATAATCCCCTCATTCTTAGGGGATTTTTTAATAACGCAATTATGGCTATACGACTTGTAAAATCAGCATTTTATCACGAAATGGAGACGCGAGCAAAGCTCTGTGAATTCCTCTCTCGTCCAGAGCAACTCAGTATTGGTAAATATTGCCGAGAATTCGAAGAGAAATTTGCAAAGTGGCAAGGACGAAAATATTGTGTTTTTGTGAATAGTGGGAGCTCAGCCAATCTCATCCTCCTGCAGTCACTCCTCAATACTGGACGACTCAAAAAAGGTGATCAGGTAGGATTCTCTTCGCTCACTTGGGCAACCAATCCTATGCCCCTCATGCAACTCGGATATATTCCAATCCCGATCGATATCGAATTGGGTACACTCAATGTATCACTTGATAGCTTCAAACGGTCTATTGTGGGGAAAAATATCAAGGCACTTTTTATCACGAATGTACTCGGTTTTTGTGATAATATCGATGCAATTGCAGAGTATTGTGAGTCTCAGGATATCCTCCTCATCGAGGACAACTGTGAATCTATGGGGACAGTATATAAGTGAAAGAAACTCGGAAACTATGGTCTTGCTTCAACATTTTCTACATATATTGGACATCATATGTCTACAATAGAATGAGGTATGGTATGTACTGATGATCGTGATCTCTATATCAACCTCGTGATGACGCGAGCTCATGGCTGGGATCGCAATCTGCCTGCAGATATCCAGGAGGAGATCAGAGCCAAGTATGGAGTCGGAGGATTCTATGCGAAATATGCATTCTACACTCTTGGTTACAATGTCAGACCCAATGAAATCAACGGGTTCATTGGGTCTGATCAGATGCAATATCTCGATGAGATCGTAACGATTCGCGAAGCCAATTTCAAGCGATTTGTAGAAAAAGTAAACAGTAATCCTGATTTCTATCCAATACAACATGACCATATAGAAAAAGTTTCGAATTTTGCTATTCCAGTTGTCTGTAAGGGTCTAGAAATTCTCGAAAAATATAAGCTCAGATTTGAGAAAGAAGAAGTAGAGATAAGACCGATTATCTCAGGTGATATTACAGAACATATTTTCTGGAAAGAGGTGTACGGAGAGCTTAACAAAAAGACTACAGCTCAATTGGTACATTCTCAAGGATTTTATTTTGGAAATAGTCCAGAATATACGGAGGCGGAGATTCAGATACTCATTAATCTTCTGGCAATCTAAGTATGGAAAAGAACTCAAAAATCTATGTAGCAGGGAGTACTGGACTGGTCGGATGAGCTATTGTTCGTCGTCTCCAGACCGAGTGATATACTGATATCATCACTCGAACACGCCACGAATTGGACCTCACAGATAAACAGGCGGTGAATGTCTTCTATGCAACTATTCAACCTGAATATGTCATTATCTCTGCTGCAAAAGTAGGAGGAATCAAGGCGAATATGACCTATCCAGCAGAATTCCTCTATGAGAATCTCGAGATCCAGAATAATCTGATATGGTGAGCACATATATCTGGAGTTACCAAGCTCTTATTTCTCGGAAGTAGTTGTATCTATCCTCGTGAATGTCCACAACCGATGAAAGAAGAATATCTCATGACAGGTAAACTAGAACCAACGAATGAGTGATATGCAATAGCGAAGATTGCTGGGATGCGACTCTGTGAATATATTTCTCGGCAATTTGGTAAGAATTTTATATCGTGTATGCCTACGAATATATATGGGCCGGGTGATCACTTCGATGCCGAGCGATGACATGTTATTCCCGCTATGATAACAAGGATGCATACAGCCAAACTCGCTGGAGATACTACATTCGGTGTATGGGGAACTGGGAGTGCTCGTCGCGAATTCCTCTATGTGGACGATCTCGCTGAAGTAGTCCTCTATCTCATGGATAACTATACTGGTACAGATTTTCTCAATATTGGTACTGGAGAAGATGTACCAATCAAGGAGCTTACATATATGCTGATGGATATTATGGATTATCATCCTGAGATTATTTTTGATACTTCCAAACCTGATGGTATGCCACGAAAACTCCTTGATGTAACAAAACTCACGGAAACAGGATGGAAGTATAAGACTGATCTTATTACATGACTTAACAATACCTATGAATATTATAAGAATAGTATGATCTCTCATTAAAACTTCTATTGTATCATTTCAGGTTTCATTTTTGCAACAGATTCAACGTGCCAACTTGAGTGTTTCCAAGAATACCACCATTATGAATACGGCTTTTGTAAGTCATGATAGTAATATTGGTCATCATGTATATATCGGATACAATTGATTTGTTACAAAGACCAAGATATGAAATTATTCATCGATCGCCAATAATGCTAGTATTGGTATGGGAGAACATGATCTTGATAGAATCTCAACCAATAGTCTGTTTTATGAGTTAGCCTATAGCAAGCTTACGGAAAAAAATTGTGTAATCTGAAATGATGTATGGATTGGTGTTGATGTGAGTCTCAGGCGTTGAGTAACAATCGGAAATGGTGCAGTGATATGAGCTAATTCATTTGTGAATGAAGATATTCCGCCATTTGCTATTGCAGTGGGTTCCCCTGCAAAAATACTGAAATATCGTTTTTCTCCAGAGAAGATATCTCTTATAGAGGCATCGGAATGGTGGAATGAAACAGATATAGAGAAGGCAAAAAAAATAATTGAAAAACTCTCTAAGAATTAATATCCATGATAATAACAAAAATCACATGAGGCCTCGGAAATCAAATGTTTCAATACGCCGTAGGACGGGCACTCTCTCTAAAAAATAATACGGAATTGAAACTTGATATATCAGCATTTGACACCTATCGACTCCATGAATATTCTCTTGAAAAACTCTCAATACACAAGAGTTATACTATCAAAAAAGATCTTCCATGGTATGAAAATTCTTTATCTAATAAGTATATTGATTTTATATTTCAGAAAATAAAAAATATTGCTGTTCCTTATAATAAACATCATTTTCGAGAAAATGGTTTTGAACCATTTCATGAAAAAGTTCTCGCACTTCCAGATGAAATATACTTAGATGGATATTTTCAATCTGACAAATATTTTCGAGAATATACGGATGTCATCCGAAGTGATTTTGAAGTCAGTATTCCACCTTCTACACAGAATGTCGAAATGATCGAAAAAATACAAAGTGTAAATGCGGTGAGCCTCCATATCCGAAGGGGGGATTATGTCAAGAATTCCAATACCCAAGCGCTTCATGGACTCTGCAATGCAGAATATTATAAAAATGCAGTTGCACATATCGCAGGAAAAATTGAGAATCCTGTATTTTTCATTTTTTCTGATGATATCGATTGGGCAAAGGAGAATATGAAAACTGGCTTTGAACAACATTATATTGACTTCAATGATGCATCTCAGAATCATGAAGATATTCGCCTCATGAAGAACTGCAAGCATCATATTATTGCTAACAGTACGTTCTCTTGGTGGTGAGCCTGGCTCAATCCGAATACCGAAAAAATTGTAACAATGCCATCAATATGGTTTTCTGGATATACATATGATACGCGAGACATCTATCCAGATGGATGGATTAAAATTTAATTATAGAATTATGAAGATAGCTATTTTATGGGATAAAAGGTTTAATAATAACCACTTTCTCGATCTGAATATAGATCTGAATCTGAGTCCATTTGTTGAGCTCGCAAAAGAAAATGGAATTGAAAATACCATATCATCTGATTTACTTGAAATGAGGGAAGATAGAGATGAGTTCATTATTTTTTGTTTTCTTACATTTTCCATTTTTAATATTTATGAATATATTAAAATGTTATGGAAATATCCAAAAAACAGAAGATACCTTTATCTCTTTGAGCCACCTGTGGTTGCTCCTATGGGTTATTTCAGAACAATCCATCTTTTTTTCACTCGTATATATACTTGGAATGATAGTTTAGTGGATAATAAGAAATATTTTAAATTCATTTGGCCACAGTCATGGAGCTCTTTTCAGGAATGAATTCCGTTTGGTGAAAAGAAAAATATAGTTCTCATGAATGCTAATAAATTCTCTCTCTGGAAATATGAACTTTATTCATTACGAGTTGAAATCATTCGATATTTTGAAAAAAATGGAATTGAATTCGATCTCTATGGTCCTGCATGGTGAAAGGCAAATCTATACCAACGCGTATTTGGATATGCTCCTTTTCCTTCATGGAAATGAAGAGCTGAGCATAAGATAGCTACTATAGCAAAGTATAAGTTCAATATCTGTTTCGAAAATATGTCAGATACACCTGGTTATGTTACAGAGAAGATATGGGATAGTTTCAAGGCAAAAACCGTGCCAGTATACTGGGGGGCCAGTAATATTGAAGCATATGTTCCTAAAAACTGCTTTATCGACTATCGAGATTTTTGAAATTTTAAAACATTTGAATCCTTCCTTTTATCCATTACAGAAGATCAATACAATACTTATATTCACAATATCGAAGAATTTCTTAAAACACAAGATGCTAAAAGATGGTTTGATAGGGATTGGGCTACTAATTTTATAAAAAATTTATAGTAATTTCATGATAATTGGAAATTGATTTCTTGCTAACATATTTTTACAGTATCAAAATATTGATACTGTATGTATTTTTGCGTCAGGAGTTTCTAATTCTCAAAATCAGGACCATTCGTTGTTTCAACGAGAAAGAAATCTTTTAGTTGAAACGCTCAATAATACTAAAGAAAAAGTATTTATATATTTTAGTACTTGTAGCATATATGATGCTACGTTAGTCAATTCTGAATATGTAAAACATAAACTCAAAATTGAGAACCTAATAGAGCAATCAGGGAATGCTTATATAATATTTCGGATTCCTAATCCAGTCTGATACACACATAATCCAAATACAATCTTTAATTATTTAATTAATAAGATTAATTCAGGTCAGGATTTCGTTGTTTGGAGTGGTGCAAAGAGGAATTTTATAGACATAGAAGACTTACTAATAATTGCCTCATATATTATTGATCATAAATCTCATGAAAATAGCATAATAAATATTGCAAACACTCAGAACTTTGCTATAGTAGATATCATAATCATTCTAGAGGGTGTTTTATGAAAAAAGGCACTCTATCGTACTGAGGAAAAATGAGGAATTCCAGTTATTGATACAAGTAAGATTACTGATATTATTAAAGAATCTAATATTCAATTTGATAATCAATACATGGAGAGACTCATTCATAAATATTGTCGCATATAATTATTTTTTGTTATTTCCAGACATTGGGATACAAAAACCCCGTGACTTTAGTCCGATTGTAACTATACTGTCAAGTATTGCAAGTAAAATCACTTCC
>JAYVIJ010000050.1:0-3066 GCA_043770315.1 Candidatus Altimarinota bacterium
TGAGTTTTCTCAAAAAAAATGAATATCCTGAAGTCAGGTATCTAGGATGAGAACCACTCCTGCATCCTCGTATCCGAGAGTTCCTGCAGATTGCACAGAAAGGCTGATTCCAGAGAACCCTCTTCTCCAATATCAATTTTCCATGTACCTACATTCATAAGATATTTGATACGCCTGACATATTTCCAGAGCATATGAATTGCAATACGAATAATCGAGATTTTTACTCTGATATGGAATATGCTCAAGTACTCGCGAATATGATATTCTTTCGGGATGCTGGAGTTGATATGACGATATGATACAACATATATGACCTCTCCAAACCATTTGCTGATATTCTCCAGGTAGCAGATGCCACCGGCATTCGGAAAATCAATCTCAAAATTACCAATACTGCCATAGGGAGTCTGCTCATTATTGATACGGGCTCTCGAGTATATGGGAAATATATATTCGATATTATTTCGAAATATTCTTCGAAGTATGAATTTTATTTCTCATGTGGACTCTCTCGATCGATATTCTCAGAAGAGGAGATATCATATATGAGACAACAAAAAATAAATCTTCCATTCGGGTGTGAAGGCTTTTCCGGTAAATTCGATATTGATATCGATGGTAGCATATACAAGTGCTTTCCGACACGCAGTCTATATTTCAAAAAAGGTCTTTCCATTAAGAATTTTTCTCAGACTACTGACATCCATATGATTTGATGAATAAAAAAATCTGACGGAATCTGTGCTGCACATACTCTTCTATAGGTAACCTATACATCCGTATCTTTGTATTTTTTCATGAGCATAGTATGTAGTGGTCACATTGATTCCCCAGAATATTCCAAAGTAGCACTTGTTAGATCAATTTTGGGATTCCATTTCTGCAGGACATACATGAAGCAACCTTTAGAAAATGTCTCAAATCAATGCCAATTTCAATTTACGAGTTTTTCACTCATAACCCCAGTATATGGAATGTTACTGCCTTCTTCAGAATCCCAAGTCTTTTTAGTGCTCGCTCTTTCATTCATTCCAGATATGGATCATCATACTAATATAGTAAGGCTCTCAAAAGAGTGGGAATGTTTAGCTACTGGCATATTCGGAGCTATCATATAGAGTTCTGCTTGGTATACATCTTGACGAAACACAACACAACTGTAGGTACTGTCAGTCACGTATATTTGCATATTTGCAGGGACTCGCATGGGGTATCCATGATCCTTGAACCACTGAGCAAATTCTTCGAGGGTATTCCAAGTATCAGGAACGATGAGATTTTGGGGTATGGTACTTGAAATTATTTTTTTAATAGTATTTCTGAATGAATGGGCCCCATAGATTGACCAATATAGTGGATCACAGCACTTGTCATATCTTCTTCATCATTCCACTTTTGTATCACATACATCAGGCATCATTGCTCATGAGTATCTATATTGTGTGATTCACCAATCTTGAGGTTCATTCCTAACTTCTCACTCTCAGGGTGAGGTGAGTTATCTGTGATATTTGATAGAGGGTGACAGAGGTCACCTCATTGTCATGGTGAACGAGTCCAAACAGTGACATGTCCTCCCATATGGATAGGGAGATTTTCGAAGTCATGGGAGTGCGGACTACTTTTTTTACACGGAGCTATCATATAGAGTTCTGCTTGGTATACATCTTGACGGAACACAATACAGCTATAGGTGCTATCAGTAACATAGATCTGCATATTCGCAGGGACACGCATAGGATATCCATTATCCTTGAACCACTGAGCAAATTCCTCGAGAGTATTCCAAGTATCAGGAACGATGAGATGAGGAGGCATGAGTCGTATATGATGATGTATATATGTATAGATAGTATTGAGCGGTATTATTTTTGCAAGTTTTTTTCCATGTATAGCTCAGAGAAATGATGATAGTTATATATAATACGAAGAGTCCTAGATTGTCTATAAAAAAATGCTTTCCCTATTGCAAGGCTTCTCGTTTTGGATATACTGCGGATACAATTATATCTATGTCAGAAAAGCGAGAAAAAATCATCCCCAAATTCCAGAAAAAACTCTCAGGTTTTCTCTCTGATGAATGATGAAAGATCACCAAAGAAGACATCCTCCATGTATGAATAGTAGCTATGGGTATAGCTACATTGATTCCATTAGCGGGTGCTGTTTCGGGTCATGTAAGTGGGTGACACGCCAATGCAAGTGGGTGACACCCAGAACATGCCAACTTCTGGTCTACTTGTTCAGCAGCAGCCAATGTAGTTAATACTGTAGTGAATGGGCATATCAATAACTATAATTCAGGCCTTGCCTGGCTCTCACAGTCTACTGCATGACATGCAAATCACGCAAACCATGTGAGCCATGTGAGCCATATGCAGCATAGTAGTTATTAGTTACTGAGTATAAATATTAACTATTTTCTTATGCGTTTTTATGATTTTTGAAGAAACTCTGCTATATTAACATATGCCCTGATGGTTTTTTGACTGACTTCTTTTTACTATATGTCTACATCGTCAGTTATTGCATCTGAGCAAGATACTTCTCCTATCTCATCTATATGTGTTCTGGCACAGAGAATACTCTCGTCAGAGACCGGAGCGACCGTAGATAAGCAATTCGCTACTCAAATTATAAATGCATGTGAAACGGATTCTAGACGACTCATGATCGTATGAGATATCCATACTATTACTGAAGATCTATTTCTTATACAGGAACCACTTCTTTTCGAATCAGTACTCTATATTTTACCGAGGAATCATTGAGAAAAATGAGATTTCATTCATATACTCGAACAACACAAGGATGATGTATTGAAGAGACTTGAATCCTCTCAAACCAAAATGTCTCATTTTTTACGAACTCGATTTCTTCTCGATAGATTTAGTGTATTGTGAGGCACATCAAATAAAAAAGAACTCATAAAAGTTATCCAATGATGGCAAGATTATACAGATATATATACGCCGTATATCGACGCATGGTCATATTTTCTCCTTGGTACATCACTGGAGCCTCACTTGACATTCGAACAAGTGACGAACTCCCATGATATAT
>JAYVIJ010000051.1:0-24625 GCA_043770315.1 Candidatus Altimarinota bacterium
GTTTTTGACCTCAGAGCCCATCTATGCGTCCGTTCCATTGCCTGTCTCGCATACTCATGAGTTGATCCGCCTGGAGCACATTCATCGAAAGCCATGATGATATCAGCACCAAGAGCACACTGCATATCCATGACTGATTCTGCAGAGAAAAAATGTTTTGAGCCATCAAGATATGAGCGAAAGTGTACTCACTCTTCTGTGATTTTTGCAAGTTTTTCTCCGCTCTCATTTTGCATCCCAAGTCCGAGAGAGAATACTTGAAATCCTCATGAATCCGTCAAAATCGGAATATCGACATTCATAAAATGATGCAGTCAGCCAAATGACTCGATGACATTACAACCAGGACGAAGATAGGAGTGATAGTTGTTCACAAGCATGATCTCAGAGCCGATCTCTTTGATCTGATCAATCGTGAGTCACTTCACCGCCGAGCGTGTCCCAACTGGCATAAAAATTGGAGTCTGTATGACTCCATGTGGAGTTACGATGGTACCAGCACGAGCGACACCATCAGTTGCGTCGAGAGAAAAAGAAAAATCATTCATAAAAATCCATCAAAAAGAATGATGGAAGTATAGACAAAAAAGGGAAATTAAGAAATTATCTTGGAAACTTCGCAAGATTAATCTTTCCAGAAATGATAATTTTCTGATCCTGAAGGCGTTTCATTGCTTGATTTCGCATTTCGAGATTTGTCTGAAGGATGTCTCATATATACTTTCCACGTTCTTTATATCAGAGATGTGATATATCTACACCAAGAAGCGATGTATCACTATTTTCTGGATTTGTCGCCATATATGTATCATTGAGTCGGCGGTATAAGAAATCGACAAATCCTAGAGGAGGATTTTCCAGCGGATCAGATCCTCAAAGCATGCAAAGAACTTTATATTCCCGAAGTAGGGTACGATACAACGTAGAATTAGTAGAAAAAAGCGTACTAATAACAGGAATCTCATTGAGATCTACTATCACATCTACCTCCTTCTTAGGAAGATTTTTCAGAGTTATGCCTCGAAATGAGAGAGTATACTCACCATCTGGTTCACGTTCTGCATAATAGAGAGTACTCCCTGTACTTCCAGATTCTACGAAAGAGGTCGTAGCTCCGATAGGAAGTGATTCAAGTACTTCTTCTGAAGGCATATAATGTTCTCTACTTAATTGCTCTTTTGGAAATTCTTCCTGAAGCTCGAAATGAGATCGTTGCAATTCAACAGCAGACTGCTGATAATCCTTAATCGTAGTAAATATATCCCTTTCCGAATGAGCTATCGAGAGAGTTTCTCCACTACTCACATCATCTCCTTCGATCGAGAATCCATGCTCGATAGAAGCCTGAGATGGATCGATCGGGATATCATTTTTCTGACAATAGAAGAAGAATTCCTTATAAAGTGTCACATCGAGCATTCTCTGTAATCCGACTGGATCATCTTTGAGATCCGGTCGGTCTTCGAGTATCTGGCTTCGTATTTTTTTATAGTCGAAGTTCTCTCATTTGAAAAAATCACGAATTTTCTGGAGATTTTCTTCCGTTCTTTTATCTTCTGGAAGGAGCTTCTCATATTTTGAGAGCCTCTTTCATACATAGTACTCTCGAAGTTTTTTCTCTACAAACTCACCAAAGTTTTTCGTATCGATTTGAGCAAGTTGATCAGAAATCTGTTCTGGAGTTAGATCTTTTCGATCTTTAAGTCATTTCGCGATATCCGCATGAATCGGAGTATACTCTGCTATATATGCATTTACGATATCTTGAGCATGTGATTTTCTGACTTCAGGAGATTCTCCACGATAGAATCCCTGAGATTTTAGTATCGTTTCGACACGATCATTCGCTATTTTTTCGATTTCTTGAGCCGATTTTATAGTTTTTTCTTGTACTCCTTGGAGTTTTGAGTTTTTTTCGTCAATTCGAGCTTGTTGATCTGCTTGATCTTTGAGTCTTTTTTCTTCGGGAGTGGGTTCGATCGCTGGTGCTGCTTTTGCGACAGGAAGAATTTCTTCAGAACCTGCTTCTTGCTTTTTGTCATAAACTATCCGCGGATGTTTGTTCTCGAAAAATACAGTAAACATATGTGCAATTGTATCAGAATCTAGTGAGTTTTGCAAAAAGTGAGAAATTATGAGAGAATACGATAGGAAATACTATGTACACTCAAAAAAAACAAGATCTATCTCGGGTTACGCTACACTTTCGAAATAATCGTGAAGATATTTGAGCATGACCAAACAAGGTCGAATCTGAAGGAATCCAGAAAAAAGAAGAAGCAAAAAAATGGGGGCTTTCTCTTACCTCTACGATATTTCCAAAGGATGGAGACCTTAAAGAGACTCAGAGATTATTGCAAATCGAGATCGATAAACTCACGAATGAAAAAAAGATCGACGTCACGAAAAATCCTTACAAAATCATCATCGATGAAATACGCCTTTTTACTCGAGATATTTTTGATAAAAATGGGGCTTACAAACCAGACTCACTGATACGTATAGGTAATCTTCGAAGAGCACTCTGAGAAGAAGGGATCAACGCTCCTGATGCGATAGAGAAAAAAAGAAAAGAAGCTTTACTGTTTCGAGAAAAAAATCCAGTTGAATCATACAAACAAAAACTCATTCAATACTGTATCGACCACCCGAAGCTTGCTGAAAATAGTGATTTTCTCAAGAATGAAAAAGCAAAAATAGATTGACTTTGAGCCACAGAACTTTGGGAATATAATATCATAGTAGCTACACTTCTTGGGATTGTAGAAAACAAAGAATTTGATAAAAATACGGGGGTATTCTCGCGCATTGCCCTCACGATGAAAGGAAGATGAGATCAGGCAAAAGAATTTGAAGATAAACTCCGATTGCTTATCGATATGTCAGTTCAGCAAAAACTTCCGCTTGATCTTTCTTATTTTGATATAAAGAAGACTCTCTCTGAAGGAGAGAAAAGATGAGTAGATGTCTACATGAAAGATATCGATGCACGTCTTGGGAAAATAGAATCCGTAGAAGCAAGATTAAAGTTCTTAGGTGAAGCAACGGAAAGAAATAAGAAAAACGAATCAGGGAATTCCGATGCTTTTGTAGCTGAAGTAGTCACGAGACTCTCTATTCGAAGTGGTGAATTAAAGAAAATACAATCAGCACCAAGTTTTGCAACAGATATTGCGAAGAAGATAATCTGAAGGGATGATACTGCAGAAAATTCAGACGCTGCAGAAAAAATTGCAAAACAAAAGACGGTAGAATCTGGAATGCCACATTTTGCATATTTCGAAGGAAAGGAATGAAAATGACAGTATAGGATTGTTACTATAAAAGAAATTTCTAGTACGTTATCTCGTGATGTAAGGGATATAAATGTTGGACTTTTTACCACTATTACGTGAAGTCCTGGCTGGGAGAGTCTTTTCTATCGATTCATGTGACCAGATGCGATAGCAGCTGTGGGCGCTTATATTACAAATTTTCCAAATACACGGCTTTTCGCATGAGAAAATGGAAAAGCAAAACAATTTTTTCTCGATCAATATAAAAAAGAATTTATAGAACAAAATAAAGTTCTCTCAGAGAAAAAAATTTGAGAACTCAGTAATGAAGATTTCGTGAGGTACTTTCCAGCACTTTCATCAGATCCGAAAATATCAGAAACAATGAGAAATACCTTAAGAAAGTGAGATGTCGTATCGTTTTATAATGAACTTGCAAAATCATCGACCAATGGAGAGATACTCAAGTATATGCTTATAATAAAAGATGGTGCTTCTAAAATACAAGTACAAATAAAAAAAGAAATACTCGATTCTTCAGAAAAAGATTTTCAATGAAAACGAGTATGAGACTACTTAAAATGAGTGACTCCCCGGAATCCTAGTGATAAAGAGAGGTTGAAAAAACTCGAAAATATAGCATTCAATGGCACACTCAAAATCGAAGAAATAGAATTCCTTCTCACCTATGTGACCGATAAAAAACTGATAGAATACCTTTCAAAGTTTACGAAAGGAAAAACTGCAGCAAATATAGAATGAAAAGCTATAGTCTGAGGTCAGATAGTTGGGAGTCGAAATAAAAATGAAAAAGCAAGAGTGCTCACACCAAATCAAACTCCAAAGATGGACCAAGGTGGAGACGTGAAATCAGCCGTCTTCGAACAAGATCTCGGCAAGAGTCTCGGACGACAAAATCTAGAAACAAAAAAATATCAAGATATACTCGATGATCCTATGCGTATCCAAAAAGAAATCGATCGACTCAAGGGTCTTCCCTGAGATCAAACTGATGCTATAGCATATCTCGAATCCCAACTGTATAGAAATATTAGAGTTGCTACTTCCGTCAGTGATTATTCCGTATGACTTCCGAAAAAAGATATAGTCTGATTCGTCAGAGAAGCTCTCTGATCACAGCAATCTGACACTCAGATTATGCGATGGGTAGAAACTCAGCAATTCATCAATACCTATGTGGCAGAAAAGAATTTTGTACAGCTCGTAGAGCAGCGTGCTGCATTCATGAATATGAATGAGTCAAGATCTATAAGAAGCCTCTATGATGAAAGTGGGAAGGTCCAAATTGCGTCCATGACATCAGAAGTAGGAAGTGTCAGCCTCGCAGACACAAATATACAAGGAATAAATGGTTTTCGTTGAATGAGTGAACTTCTTCAATGTCAAATACGAACAGGAAGTGAGAGTTTTCTCACTCGAACTATAACGGATATGCATGGAAATGTGATCGCGGAAAATGTCCCACTTTCTTCACTTGATACTACTATTTCACAGCTTGGAAGACTCTATGCTATCGGGCTTGGTGTCCTCGCACCAAAAATGAGAGAGATCAATCAAGCAATAAGTAGCGTACGTCCCGATGCCATAGGCGGTCTCGATGGCACATATAGCCTCACTGAAGATAAAAAATTCCTCGAAGTGATGATCACTTCACTATACGGAGAAAGTGCTCTTCCAGAAGAAAAAAGTATACCAAATCTTATTCGAGTTTTTCAAAGTACTCAAGCAGATAAAGCTCCACTATTACGACTTAAATCCCTTGGAATCCTCGATGAAAGTCGACAAATTCGGATAGAAACACTGAGAGGACGACTTCAAACAGTATCAAAATCCCTTCCCTAGTATAGGATTCTCTAAAAATTTCTTTTTTGCAAAAATCATGATTTTTTGTATCCTTTTTCTATATTTCTTCGACCTTCTTAATTATGAACTCCCATCTAAGCTCCACTCGTGATATCATACTCGGACTCGAAAAGTCTATCACTCAAGATATCATCGGACAAGCTGATCTCGTACGGAAACTCATCATCACACTTTTTGCTGGAGGACATGCTTTGATCGAGTGAGTTCCTGGTCTTGGAAAGACCAAAACTGTGAAGACTCTCGCACGAGTACTCGGGTATGACTCCAAGCGCATATCTTTCACTCCTGATCTTCTTCCGACGGATCTCACTGGAGTAGAGATATATAGACCCCAAACAGGGAAATTCGAGATTCGAAAAGGTCCGATATTTACCAATATCCTCCTTGCTGATGAGATCAATCGTACTCCTCCGAAAGTCCAATCTGCACTTCTCGAAGCTATGGAAGAGCATCAAGTAACGATCGGAAATGATACACTGGCACTTCCCTCTCCATTTTTCGTCATTGCGACACAAAACCCTCTCGAACACGAAGGTACATATCCTCTTCCTGAAGCTGAGCTTGATCGTTTTTTCATGAAGATTATCATCTCCTATCCTGCTCCTGAAGATGAAAAAATGATTTTCTCTCAGAGAGAAAGTACTGAAAGTAGCTCTTCTCAGTCAGAAAATATCAACCCAAAAGAACTCATCGAGATACAAGAATATATAAGACAAAATATCCGTGTCGATGCAAAAATCCTCGACTATATCTCAAGTATCCTAGAAGTAACTCGTGGAAGACATGCAAGTACAAAATCCACTGAAGACTCGATAAATAGTGATGCAAGAATGATGAATCTCCATCCCCTCCTCTCATATGGTGCATCGACTCGGGCTGGACTTGCTCTTATCGATGGCGCGAGAGTCGTCGCACTCCTTGAAGGTCGAGACTACGTCACTCCAGATGATATCAAGTATATTGCTCACGAAGTCCTCCGACATCGCATCGGTCTCTCTTATGAAGCCATCTCTCTTGGAACCACACCTGATCAGATTATCAGTGAAATCCTCGGAAAAGTGAGGATACCATAAGTTTTTTTAAACAAATTTTAGGTCCCCGTCAGCCTCCGAAGTAACTATCTCTCAATAAGGAGGGTATCTATCTCAGGTATATTGATCACCCGCGATTCATAATTTCTTTGATTTTGATTGCCCTGTTCTAACTCCCTCTGAATCTTGTTCTGCAAGTACTTTCAAAAATTTTTCATAGAAATCATCCTTACTCTTTTCGTATTTCATTTGAGCGCTTTCTCATGACTGAAGTTGCTCAGTAGGGGTGGGAAAGAATTCCTTATTTTCCTTGAATGTACCAAAAAGTTTTTGAAGCGCACTATCTTTTCATGTAGCATTGAGGGTTGGATCATTTAATATAGCGGAGGCATTTGCTATGTATTGCTTTTTAAGTCCTTCAGCTCACTTTGATTTCTCTTGAGTCAGTCATGATTCTACGATAAAACTATCGAGCATTTTACCAAATGCATTAAGCATTGATCCGTCTTTTCTTTTCTCAAGCTCTCTGAGTGTTTTTGACTCTGGAGTATCAACAGGAGAAATATCCTTTTTTTCTAGTGAATCAATTTTCGTCATACAGTATATTATAAATATATAGTATTGATTTTATCACTTCTTTTTATAAGAGTCAAAAATCATTGCATTTTCTTTTATTTAGATAGAATACTTTCACATTAAACTTCTTCCCATGTTCGACACTCTCTCTTCCGATTTCCTTCACCTCTTCACTTCAGCAGGTGCATTCGCACTTCTCAACATCATCCTCATAGATCTCGTCATGAGTGGAGATAATGCCATCCTCATAGGAATGGCAACGAAGAATCTCCCTCCTGAACTCAAGAAAAAAGCCATCTTCTGGTGAGTCGCTGGTGCGACGATCCTCCGTATCATATTCTCACTTGGAGTCGTATTTCTCCTTCAGATTCCTGGACTCGAGTTCCTCGGAGCGATGCTCCTCCTCTACGTCGTATGGAAGTTCTATCGTGAGATACGCGCGAGTGAGCACTCCGAACACGGATGAGGCAAGGCTGCTACGACATTTAAGGCTGCTATCCAGACTATCATCATCGCAGACGTAGCTATGAGTCTCGATAATGTCCTTGCTGTCGCGGGAGCAAGTCATGGAAATATCGTCAATCTCATGATCGGTCTGATCGTATCGATCATACTTATGGTCGTTGCTTCGAATTATATAGCAAAGAAGCTCGAAGAGTATCCCTCTATTCAATGGGTATGACTTTTTGTCATCCTTTTTACGGCTCTTGAGATGCTTGAGAAATGATTTACCAAAGTCGTAGAACCAACCATATTTGGAGTTCCGGAATCTACTATGTTTACTCTTATATTGATCGCTGTAGTTTCAGGATTTGCTTGGCTTCAGACAAAATACCTGAAACCTGATCAATCTGCATTTACAGAATGGGCAAAGAAACATGGCCGTATACTTATGGTTACTATTTTCATGCTTCTTATTTTGATTGTAAATTTTGGTGGACAGATTTCCGCATTCATGAGTTCTCATCATGGGTATAAGTATGGATTCATCATGATTTGCGTACTCGGCATACTTGAGATCGTCCGTATCCGAGAACCCGAAGTAGTTCCTGTAGAGCCGAAAAAAACTCTTCTTCAAAAAATTCTCAGGAAGTAAGATTTGAAAATACAGAGATAATATGCTAGACTTTTATTATGAGCATCAATGCATCAAATAACAATCTTGATTGAGAGAAAGAGCTTATAGTTTGATATGTTCAAGAAATTCTCAATATTCTTTGAATTGGTAGAGTAAATGCTATTGCATTATTTCGAAGTGCTATTCATAGAAAAACAGGAAAGATTGAAAAAATGGATTTCTTCAGTGTTTTCCATGCGACAATGTGATTTAAGGATGAGGAGTATGAGAGATGATATATTATTGAGTGGGAAGGTGGAAGTCTTTTTTTTAGTTACCAGCCTATTAGCATAGCTACTCCTTTTAGTCATAAGTATAACCTCACAGAACTCGATCCGATAACTCGATGAAAGATCCTTCCCCTTATGGGAAAGATCAATGAGATTGAATCAAAAAGAAAAGCAAATGCTTGAGTGACAGACTCAACCTATGATCAAAGGGTGGTTGATGCGCTTGAGGCAAGATAATCTATCCTCTCAGATAAGGTGGTATCCATTTCTCTTCCCCAAGTCTATCACTTATATGGATATGAGGTGGCTGAAGCTCTTGAATAGCAAAAAGCTTCCCCTGAAATCTTCAAGATCCATGTTGCATACGCGATACGACTGTATCGAGTGCTCGTTTTGTCTTCTCATACACATCACCGCTCGTGATCATATATGACTGCTTTGAACGAAGATCGATAATATCGAATCTATGAGCAATATCGAAAGCGATACCATACGGATGGCTCGAATTATCTGAAGCATTATGAAGATATTTTTTCGCATAGGCACGATCACGCGCTCCAGAATTCACGATAAGTCGGACTCTGTATTTTTTTGGATCGAGTCCATGGACTCTTTGGAGCTCAAGATTAAGTGATTGACTGATATTTCGAATTAATTTTTCGGTATGAGCATGAAGCACTAAATAATCAGGATGATTCCGAGAGCCTACCGCCTTCTTGCTGCCTTCTTGAAGAGCTGATCGTCCCATATCCCTGGGACGATAGTCAAAATTCGTTAAACTGGTATCGAGTCGACCACTGAGTTTTACCAAGTCTGATCGAGTATTCGCAGGCGAAATGCCAAGCTTACGAGCATGCTCATGAAGCCATGGAGTGATAGTCTTTGGCTGATGTCGTCGATCCACCGGGATATGATTGATCGTGTTATTTCGAGGATAAATCGAACCCAATACTGACTCTAGAGCTCATCTTTGCGGTGCATAAGGAGGAAGTGTGCCTCACTCTCCGAGAGGTGACTCTGGTCGAGTCGGACGAAATTTATCATACAACTTCCTTGCTCACCATCCTCCAAGTCATAACGTCCCAGCTCATCAAAGTACTAAAAGCGCTCTTCGTCGAATATGAGTCTGCACACTAGGAATTTGTATTTTGGGAAGTCTTTCCTTCCATCGAGAAACGAGTGATCATATTGGAAGTTTTGATACTAGAACTCAAGTGACTCATCCGGCTACCACTCCTGCAAGAATAGTGCTAGTCATGCTTCAAGATGATTCTGGTAACTCATAGGATCTCAAGGAGATAGGAGTATATTCACTCTTTCGTGAAGCAGGAGGTCAGGAGTTCAAAACCCGAGACATCGCCATACTCTTATAGAAATATGCTGCTGAATCCGATCCATACGAAGGAGCACCATTGTGTGCCAATCCAAAACGGGAAAGATACCAAAAAAAATCATATCCAAGTCCGCCTTTATAACTCACTTCGAATTCTGTTTCTATATCTCAAATTGTCTGATACTCTGTCATAAATCCTCGTACAACAGCCTCGATATTCGGATATCCAGTATTATAAGCATTGATAAGAAGTGGAAAGAGGGCATATCGAAGCGTATCATCTTCATTTCCACCGAAATACGCTTTCCCAATTTTCTCTGCAAATCGAGATCGGATCAGTTCCCAGTCAGCAAGAAAAAGTCGTTTTGCTATCTCTGCCTGCTTTTTAAGTGAAAGCGATACCTCATCGAGACTATATTTCTTGGGATTAAGTCTACTATCTCGTATACGTGCTGGCATAAGCTGGAAGATACCGACCGCACCACTTCTACTGATAAGCGATGTATCAAAACGAGACTCCCCTGCAGCAAGTCCACAGATATGCTCACTCATAAGTTTCGCGATGAGTCATCATCCCCCAAAATCACGAAATGTATCTCGGATATACTCGATACGTGTACGATTTTTTTCATCATCGATAGTTTTTTTGGATCAGAGTTTTTTTGTGAGACTCAAAAGCGTCTCTCCTCCTGACTCGCCCTGAAGTACACCGTGAGGACTACTTGCGAGAATAGTGTCTTCATCAGAAGATGGAAGTTTATATTTTAGTGCAAGTTGTTTTCTATATTCATCTCGTTTCTGCTGTTTCTGTGGAGCTGTATATTTGTCCCAATCTTTTGGGAGAGCAAACTTCTCGATGAATGCTCCTTCTTCATCATAAAAGAGGAGTTCTCACTTCGTAAGCTCGGCAAAACTTCTCGAAAAAGTATCGAGCATATTCTCATGACATTCGGACGATTTCATCATACGCTTTGCCTCATCCTCTTCCTTTTTTTCTTGGAAAGATGCATACTGCATACCCACTCATCCTCATATGAGAGCTCCGATTGCTCATGTCGTTCATGTTCGGAAAAAACTTCTACGATCCATAAAAAATGATAGTATATTGAAATACTACCATAATCTTCATTGTCGAGCAAATATTATGCCATTGCTTCACATACGACGTCTGCGACTCATTTGTCGAGTGCATCAGGAAGGATATGGTCTGCATCGACTTCTTTTACATAGCTTGCGAGGGCTTCCGCCGCTTTGATCTTCATCGCATCAGTGATCGATTTTTTTCCATATTTGAGAACTCACTTGAATATTCATGGAAATGCGAGGACGTTATTCACTTGATTCGGATAATCTGACCGCCCTGTACCGATGATTTTTGCTCCTGCTTTTTTCGCGATATCGGGCATGATCTCTGGAACTGGATTCGCCATAGCAAATATGATCGCATCAGGTGCCATAGTATATACCATGACATCCGTGAGTGCACCTGCTACTGATACTCCGATAAATATATCTGATCCTACGACCGCTTCTGTGAGAGTACCAGTACGACCTTCAATATTCGTAAATTCGAGAAGCTTGATCTTCGAAGCATCGAGATGCTCTCGATCTTTATGGATGATTCCCTTAGAATCACATGCGATGATATTTTTCACTCCATAGAGATAGAGGAGTTTTGCGATAGCGACTCCAGCAGCGCCAGCACCATTCAAAACGACTTTGATATCCTCTTTTTTCTTTCCTGTGACTTTGAGTGAATTTATCAGTCCTGCAAGTACGACTATAGCTGTACCATGCTGATCATCATGCATGACAGGGATATCGAGCTCAGCCTTGAGTCGTTCTTCGATCTCGAAACATCGTGGAGCTGAGATATCTTCGAGGTTAATCCCCCCAAAACCATCAGCGATATTTTTGACCGTCTCGACGAATGCATCGACATCTTGTGTTCCTATAATAATCGGAAATGCATCGACTCCTGCGAACTCCTTAAACAGCACGCACTTCCCTTCCATGACAGGCATTGAAGCCTTGTGTCCGAGATTTCCAAGACCGAGTATCGCAGATCCATCAGAGATCACTGCTACAGTACGTGACTTCAAAGTATAGTCATACATTTTCTCTGGATGTTTCGCAATCTCGCGACATGGCTCAGCGACTCCAGGAGAATATGCCCAAGAGAGATCATCACGATTTTCGATATGGACGATCGCCTCCATACGGAGTTTTCCTTGGTATTTTTTATGATTATCCAAGGACTTTTGGTAGATATCATCAGGCATAGATATAAATAGTAAATAGTAATAATAAAAATTATAGGGAATTCTCAGGGAAATGCAAAAGAAATGAGAATGAATCTCATAAATATATATTTATTCTAAAATTTTAATGAAAATACTTTTGAAGTGCAATCCTCCAATCTGGAAGGACGATTGGGGCGGTATTTTTGAGTATACTCATCTTCGGTCGCCTCACTTTTGAACCATATACATCACGAGCGATGGGAAATATCGGTCAGATATCACTTCTGTGTTTTTCGACTTCTTTCGCGACCATATACCAGCTCACAAGTGAATCTGCCGCTGGTATGAAATGAAACACTTCTCAAAGGGAATCTTCTATTATTCAAATCAATGAGGCCAATGCGCAAGAGAGATCGATACACGAAGTCGGAAGGGTGAACTCATCATCGACGACATAAAGCGGAATATGATTTTTCGTCTGTTCCATAAGGGAATTGACAAAATTTCGTTTTGATCAAGGCATTCCAAAAAGAGGTCAGCCATAGAGTCCACTCGTTCGCACGATAATGGTATCACTGTATTCACGCCTCATGAGCTCTTCGCCAAGATATTTCGACATACCATAACTCTGTATCGGATTGGGTATGTCGGTCGGAAGGTAGGGTTCGGATTTTTCTCCATCAAACACATAATCCGTAGAAATATGAATAAGGGGTATACCGAAAACTCATGCTGCTTTCGCGATATTTTGGGCTCATAGAGCATTCACCGAATATACTTCCAGCATCCCCTGTCCTTCGGCATTCGATAGGTCCGTATAGGCAGCGAAATTCAAGATCACATCTGGTTCATGGAGAGATATCAGATTCAATACAAATGGAAAAATCGTGATATCACAATCATCATATGAAAGAGGAATGATATCAAACGTACCACTCTGTGTTACTCGAAAAACATTTCAGAGCATCCCAGTTCATCCGAATATGAGGACTCGTTTTTTGATCATTAAAATAGAGGGTTATTTTTATATGTTAGGAATGATGGGAGCCGACTATCTTTTTCTGAAAGTATAAGATCTTCTATATGATGATCCTTCGATATATTATTCCAGTCAATTCATAAACTTTCGTCATTCCACATGATGCCACTTTCACCACCCGGATCATAGAGAGTATCACACTTATACAGTACAGTCGTATCGTCTTCAAGCGAGAGAAATCCATGTGCAAACCCTCTGGGAACAAAAAGGCTCTTACCCCTATAGAGAATATATCCTTCATATTTTCAGAATGTCGGAGAATCCTGCCTCAGATCGACGACGACATCATAGATGGATCCTGAAAGTGGTATGACGAGTTTTGCTTGTGGTTTTTGTGTCTGAAAATGGAGTCATCGAAGGACTCATTTTTTCGAGACAGAGAAATTATCTTGGATGAATATCGTATCGATACCTGATAGCTGAAAAGTATCTTCTCGATACAATTCCTGAAAATTTCATCGGCTATCAGAAAAAATCGATGATTCAAGAATAAGTACTCATGAGAGTGATATAGTATACGTTTTAAGAGTCATGGGAAAAATGATAGTGGATTATATTTGAGAGCTCTTCTTCGAAATTTGATTTTGGAACCCAGTCAAGTTCTTCTCGTATTTTCGAAGTATCGAGTGCATATCGGCGATCATGCCCGAGTCTATCTATCACATACTCAAGAGAAGAATCATTTTGCTTAAGGTATGAGAGGATATTTCAGATAACTTCATTATTGGTCTTCAGATTTCTAGCACCGACATTATAAATATTTTCACTTTTTCCCCGAGTGAATATCTCCCAAATAGCTCGAGTATGATCATCGACTGAGAGCCAATCACGGATATTTTCCCCATCACCATAAAGTCAGATTTTCTTTCATTCTTTGAGTTGTTGTAATGCGTAGGGGATGAGTTTTTCAGTGTGCTGATGGGTACCGTAAGTATTGGATCCACGAGAAATCGTATAATCAATTCAATAAGTGCGACCATACGACATGACGAACATTTCTGCACCAGCTTTCGATGCAGAATAGGGAGAAGAGGGATTGAGTATATCTATTTCTTTGGAAAGGTAGTTTCATGGAATATCTCCATAAACCTCATCCGTAGATACATAGTGGAATCTTCATGATGCATATTTTTTATGACTCTCGAGAAGATTTTTTGTTCCGAAGATATTCGTTTCGAGAAATATATCTGCTGAAGCTATAGATCTATCGACATGTGACTCTGCTGCGAAATGGATTGTCCCAGAAGGGGTGTATTTCTTATAGAGTGATTGCAGTAATTTCCTCTCCCTGATATCGACTTCTTCGAAAATATAATTCGTACTCCCCTGCACCGATGCCTCAATACGAGAAATATCTCCCGCATAAGTAAGGCTATCGAGATTCACAAAAAAAATATCATGATGTAGAGGAACAAAAGTATTGAGAAAGTGAGAGCCGATAAATCCTGCACCTCAGGTAATAAAAAGGGTTTTCATGATTAGAGTATATGGAAAAGATATTTTTTTCTATATTTTCTTTCCTACTATCAATAAATAAAAATTAATTGACAATTCATCTAATAAAATTATTATACAAATATAATCATAATCGTAAAGCCTATGAGATGGTCACATGCTCTTGCTGCCTCTACCCTTGCACTCTCTGCACAAATGAGTAGTGCTACCTCGCTTCCACCATGTCCGACAAGCTCTCATCTCGTCGATACGATATCGGCTGTATGAGGAAAAACGGCACGGATCATGTCAGATCGCCTCGCAAAACTTGACCGTGAAACGACTGATCAGATTATTGCTCTGACTATAGATGATGTCTGAAAATATGGATATTGAAGTATGCGTGAACTTTGAATTGCTTATACTGAAGCATGTAAGGTCGGAAGCAAAAAAACTGATCGAGGAGTTCTAGTAACTTATGAAAAATGAAGTAGTAAATATACGATTGAGACCAGTAGAGGTTTAGAGTGACCGCTACCTGATATCAATACTCGTAACAAAGTTTTCGAAATTGCAAAAAATCAATGTGAGAAAAAATCACCATGATGTATCCTCGATAAATCAACGATTCAACTCGAACAGATACTCAGAGCAAATCCTGATATTTTAGCATCATCCGTAGCCCCTTTTTCTCCAACTACACGAGCAACACCAGTGAGGCAACCTTCTCTTCCTGTTCCTGCACTTCCTGAATCCCAACAAGAGAACTCATTGGATTCAGATGGTGTTTTTGCTGTAGGATGAATCATGCTTACGAGTCTTCTTGCTGGACTCTGATGGATGGGACTGAGAAATCGAAAGATGCGATGAATACTCCGATCAAGTCCAAATGGAATAAGAAACTCTGGGGATGATTTTAGAGCAGCTAAATTAAAGAGAGAGCTTTGAGAAATTGATAGACTCAAATGAGAACTTCTCACAGAATGATACGTACTGTGAGAGATCCCAGCACTTGCAACTATAGATCAATACCGAGCAAGTTCTATGACTTGAGGAATGCTTGAAGAACTCCAATGAGTACGGACATACTATCAGGGACTTTCATGATTTTCTGACATGAGATTGACTCAATTCCAAGAAGCCTCAAGCAAGTACCAAAGTACAAAAGTGAAACATGATGCTATCTATGGAAATTCTGCCCATCCTATCGATCTTGTCTTACTCAAGTCGAGTTTAGATGGCATCCTTCAGCGCTTTGGAATCTTGTATTCACAGAAAGATATACCAAAACTTCGGTGACTGCAAAGTGAAGTTGTGACACTTTTTGGAAGCATGAATAATGCTGTTAATGAATATAGTCGTGCTACAGAAGTATATGAAGCAATCCCTACTCAAATAGCTACAAGAAGGCAAAATCTCACAAGAATCCACAATAATCCGAAATACGCTCAAGATGAAGAAAAATATCGAAGAAGAACAGGAGAGACGAGATTTCAATGATATAGCATACCAGTAAAAATCTCAGAAATGAACGGTATACTCAATACAGTATCCACTACTCATACAAATAAAACATGATTGAGTGGTGTTTCTCGTTTACTGAGGAATTTTGATACTCTCTACGATGCACTCATAGAATATACTCAGCTCTGAGCAAAATTACGGCAGATACTCGAAAATGAAAGAGAGGCACAAAGGCAAGCAGAAAGAGAAGCTGAAGAAGAGCGGGATCTTCTACGCCAAAGAAGAGCTGCTGCTATAATATATGCAAGTTCATGAAGTATATGATGATCAAGAAATAATGACGACAGAGTTCCTGATAGATGATGAGCAGGATTTGCTGGTGGATGAACAGAAATAACTATAGAGCCTGAAAGAGAAAGTGGTGGTGATGATTCAGGAAAATGAAATGATGATGAAGAAGATAAATAATTTTAGCCTACCATCCTTGCCTTCATATCACTCTCCCCTCCCTCCCGGATAGAGTAGATACATCCACAATAGTTCTGGCGGAATATATCATGCTCACGAGTATACTCCACTGATTTTTCGAATCCTCATCGTTTTCGAAATGGGATATCGAGAAATGTGATACCATATTTTTCTGCATATTTATGCCCCATGACGAAGAGTTTTTCGAGATCTTTTTTCGGACTCGTATTGAGACTTGAGGTATACAGCGGGATTTTGAGACGAGCCGCAATCTTCGCAGAGACATACATACGCATATCATAGCAATTCGTGCATTTCTCTCATTTTTCCGGCGTGAACTCGAGTCACTTAATACGAGTGAAAAAATTTTTCACATCATACGCTCACTTGATATAGGGAATCTTCTCGATCTCACAGACTTTCACGAATGCTTCATAGCGTTTATCGTGTTCTTCTTTCGGTTGGATATTAGGATCATACCAGAAACATATTACCTCATACTCATCTCTGAGATGGATGATCGGCATAGTGACATCAGGACCACAGCAGACATGGACAAGGATTTTGGGTTTTTCGCTCAGTTTCGGACGATAGAGTCTTTGTTCGAGGATATATTGGGAGATTTTTTTAGAAAGCCCTGGGATGATAAACTTGGGATCCGCAGAAAAAAGATGAGAGAGATCGGTGTATTCGGGGATTATTTTTCGTAATTCTGTCGAGGAAATATCGGGAATATGGCAGTCAGTGAAGAGTTCAAAATTATCGATTTCCTGAAATCCCCTCCCTGATAAGGGAGGGTTAGGGTGGGTTTGCTCTGGTTTTTGAGACAAAACCCCCTCTAACTCCCTCTTCTCAGGGGGAGAATCAAGACCATATACATTTTGGTTTGATCACCTCGGTACGAATAATTTCTGTATCACTTTCGCAGCATAGCCCTCTTCATCCCAAGTTGGCATACTCTCTATTGTATCCGTTCAGAAAATATGGATGATATCTTCACCATATTTCTCTCGGGCATAGAGGTCGACATCTTTGGTGATCATCTCCCCTTCCCAATTATTAAGAAAATATTCATCTATACTCACTCGCCTATCATCGATCTCATCGACGAAAATCCTGAGCATCGCGAGACGATGTTCATCAGATACAGCATAATTTTTATCATTCCTTGCACTCGATGGGATGATAATTATTTTCTCTGGATGTTTTTTCGCGAGGATCGATTTCACGATCGCCGTATGTCCGACATGCGGAGGATCGAATGCTCCTCCAAAAATATAGATCATACTAGATAATACCGATTATTTTCAGAGTTTTATCTGAGAATTTAAAAAGTTTCGCAGGACGTTTCGAGTTCTCGGTATCATATTCAGGAGTCTCATCGAGCATATCGAGTGAGAGGATTTTCTTACGAAAGTTACGCTTATCAAAGGGTTTATCGAAGATCGTCTCATAGACTTCCTGAAGTTCACGGAGCGTGAACTTCTCTGGAAGGATACTTTTGACGACATCAGTATACTCCATCTTCCACTTGAGTCGCTGATATGCATACGCGATGATCTCTGCATGATCATAGGCAACAGTCTCTTTCGATACCTGAGTATACGGCATGAGTGAGACTTTCGTGAGGTCTATCTGCGAGAGAAATGCTCTTGCTCCCACGAGCGTATAGTAAGAGCACGATATCACATCTCCACGATCGTCACGACCTGGAGCAGAAAATGTATAGAGTTGTTCTTTATAGACTTTCGAGATATTCGTATCACGATAGAGGATACGATCGGCAGCTATATCGAGCGTCTCTCCTCGTCCGATGATCCCTCATGGAAGAGTGAGTCGTCCTTTTGCCCATTCGTTGCGTCCAGGAACCAGCACGACACAAAGCTGATCTTTATACAACGTGAAAAGGACGATATCGACCGCAAGGACGGGGATCGAGAGATTAAATATGTCGTCAGTATAGGTAGGCTGAAGCGTAGACATAAAGTGTAACTATATACACTTATTATATACAAAAATGATTTTAAAGAAAGAGAAAATATATTATCTTGACAAAATTATATTAAATTGTATTGACATGCAAATTATTTATATATAATCACTATTAATCTAACAAGTAAGTCAAGGCAGATGTCACATAACCTCATGGACAAATCCCTCCCTGAGTACATCAATCTTGAAACTGAAAGTTGGAGTAAAAGGTTACCCCGTCCCTTAACATCGAGGAAGTAGCTCAAATCAAAAGCGAAACCTCAAAACTCGGTGAAGGAGCCGATACTATGGCAATGCCAAAAGGAACACAATTGGCTGAAAGGCCAGTTGTCGAGGTGGCCGATGAGGTCATCTTCCCAGATGAGGTGGCGGTACATCGCCACTTCGATCTGAAGGTCCAAGAAACTGGGACCCTCTTGCAACAAGACATCACCAATGCCCTCTCTTCGCATCAATCGAAGGTGGCAATACGTGGTGGCTTGATGCTGGGTGGGATCGCCCTGTCTGTCTGGATCCTCTGGACCATCGCCGTTCCGGTTTTCGTCGCTTTACTCACGGCTGGTGGTCTCCTGGCTGCCGGTCTCTGGGCGAAGTTCCGACTCCCGGTACTGATGGCGAAGATGCGCTACAAGGCGGAGTACCAACTCCGCGAGATGCGCAACAACCAGCGGTTGGCACTGCGTCAACAGGAACTCGACTACGTCAAGAAGCTCCAGAAGCAAGCCCAAGCGAATCCCGTCCAAACCCGCCTCCTCAAAGCGGCAGAAGACGAGAAGTTGATCAAGTCTGCTCGCGCACAAGCTGCTCGTGTCAAAGGCCGTGCTGATAGCATGCGCCAAGGGGTCGACAAGGTGCTCAAGGACGACAAGGCAGCAGATGTGTCTAGCCTGGAATTGATGATTCGCACCCTGAACGCTGGGCACGACAAGCTGATGGAAAAAGCAGCAGATGCAGAAGAAGCCCTCAAGCGTGACAAGCAAGAGATCCGCCTCATGGAGATCAGCCTGAGCGCCGTCGATGATGTGACGCAGATGGCCGCATTCCTCTCGCAGACGCAAGAAGGTGCAGCCCTCTCCGAGAGCCTGACCAACCATGCCAACACGGCAGCACAGGCGGAAGTCCAGGCGGCCATGGCTGCCCTGACCGACGCCATGTCATCCATCAAGATCTAGGAGCACCAGACCATGTCTAACCCAAAGGAAGAAGACTTCGTCCAGCAGATGGACCCGAAAGCCAAGGAACCTCAATCCGGTGAGCGCAAATGGGGGTGGATCATCCTCATCGCTGCGCTCTTGGGTTGCGGTGCTTTGGGGCTCAGGTACACCATCTTCAACGACCAGTTGGGTGGCAACCAACCCACCCAACCCACGCCCTCCTCGGGTGATTCCATCTTCAAGTAAACCACGGAGAACTGCAACATGAAAAAGCTCATTCCCCTTTCCTTTCTGTCTCTGGTCGCGATGACCACTGCTTACGCCAACGCCGACAATTACATCATCGGCAGCGGTGGTGGTGGAGCAACGCCTGGCGCCTACTTCTCGATGACCGACAACATCGTCAACACTTGCAGCAAGCCTGCCGGTGGACTCGAGAACAAGGCAGAACCTGGCGGCTCGCCGGCCAATCTGGTCGGTGCGGCTACGAAGAAGATCGACCTCTTCTGGACCCAGTCCGACGTGTACGCACTTGCGGTTCGCGAGAACCCGGCGACGTACGGTGCGATGAAGGCCATTGCGGGCCTCCACAACGAAGAAGTCCACGTCTTCGCCCTGCCAGATCTCGTGGTCGACAAGACCATGGGCTACGGCGGCAAGATCCCGACCACCTTCGCTGACCTTGGCATGGACAGTGTGAAGATCGGCGCCTGGGGTGGCAGCCTGAAAACGGCTGACGCCCTGAGCACGCACATCATGCCGAAGCGCATCAAGGGCTGGAAGCCCACGGTGGTCCCGATGGAAGCACCCAACGACAAGAAGGGGCTCATCGAGCAGATGAAGGCGGCTGGTGTCACTGTGGTAATCCGCGTGAGCGGCAAGCCCGACACGATCTTCGAGAAGCTTCCTGCGGGTTCGCTCAGACCCTTGAGCGTGGATCCGGAGATCGCGAAGGCCAACCCCACCTTCTTCATCCCGGGCATCCTGGATACCTATACCAATCTGAGCCCGAACTCGACATCCACGATCGCCGTCCAGGCCTTGCTGATGGCACGGTTCTTCGATGACCCAGAGGACATCGCGCGCATCAGCGCGCTACGTGACTGCATGGTCGAGAACCTCGGCAAGTTCCGCAACCGCCGTGGCTACCACCCCAAGTGGGCCGACGTGCAGACGCTCGATCCGCGCGTCACCGTGACGATGTTCCCGTTCGTGAAAGCTGCACCGGCCCCTACCCCTGCCCCGGCCCCCGCTCCGGCCCCGGCGGCTCGCAAGAGGCCGTAATTCTCGTCTCCCCGAAAAAAAATTGCACTATTGCCCTAGGCTGTAGCGCAATCCCCGCTAGTCCGAAACGGACTGGCGTGTGGCGTGGAGCGACACCCCTCCCAAGTCCCCGAGCCGTGCGCTCGGGGCTATTTTTTTGTCTAAAATCTTCCACTCATATATCTTCCCACGAGTCCATCTACCTTGGAGTTCAGAATCTGCCCTTGCTTCACTCGTGCATCGAGGAATCGGTTCACTTCTCTGAGTGGGACATGATTCACTCGGATGATCTCATCATCACTTCGTGCATGACCTGTATCGAGAGGAGTACAGTCGAGTGCGAGAAATGTATAAGCAAGCTCATTGGTCGTGCCTCAAGAAGAAGCATAGGTCGGCATAGCGATGAGTCTCTCGGTACGATAGCCGATCTCTTCTCGAAGTGCACGCATAGCAGCACTCTCTGGAGTATCTCCTTCTTGATCGAGAGTCTCAGCAGGACACTCCAGTTCCCAATCCATAATAGGATAACGGAACTGATCGATGAAGATCATCTCTCCATCTCTCGTAACCGGCAGGATGATCGAAGCATTCTTCTTGACGAGGACTTCCCAAGGGAATACTTTCCCATCAGAGACACGAGTATGGGTCTGTCGCATGACTTGCATCCACTTCCCGGTTCATTTCACGGATTCGAGTGATACATGAGAGACGGGCATAGTATCTGGTTTTTCGAGTGAGTACGTTTTTATCATATTCATAGTATTTAAAATTAGGGGTTCGATTCGAGGAAGAGACGATGATCGAGGATATAGTCGAGGACTTTTTTTTGGACTCTATCCTTGAGAATATCGACACTCCTGTTTCCGAGGAGAATATCTCGGACACACTTCCGGACTTCGGTACTCGAGAATCCTCGTGAAGCAAAATCAACTTCCTGATAATTCCCAAGAGTAGGATCATCGAGGGGGAATCCTGGACGAGAGAGGAATATCTTCGGCAAGTCTCGTGCGATATACCCACTCGGATCCCACTCTCACATATGTGGTGCGACATCCGATCCGAATACTTGTGGAATATCATAGCCATATTTCTCCCTGAGATATCTTGCCTGCGCAAGTGTCGTCGAATCTAGCTGTCCCGAGAGGAGTATCGGATCGATCTCGACTCGATCCCCGAAGTCTTCTGTAGAAAGTTCGAGAAGTCTGAGTCGATGATCATCAGAGATATCACCATAGTCTTTATCTTCTCTTTTCCCAGTCGGGATGATGAGGACTCTCTCTGCGACCGATGCGAGCAGAGTTCCGACGACACCATCATGACCGATATGATCGAGGTGTGGAGGGTTGAACGCTCCACCATACATGACAAGTTTATGTGATATCATAGGAAGAAAAATTAGAGGAATCCGAGTTCTTGGTAAGGCTTTTTTGCCCAAGCATCTTGGTATGATGAAGCAATCAGAAGTGAGACTCACCGAAGAGCTCGCTCGATGACGATATCGAGACTTCGGGATTCGAGGGAGACGATACGACGATTATCTGCGAGGATATCGAGCGGACTTTCTCGTTTGGTGTCATTGGATATTCGGATACGTCACTTGTCTGAAAGGAGGAAGCTCTGAAGTGATGATGGGGACATCTTCCCGATAGGCGTCACGACATTCATATTCGCATCATGCGGGAGGACGATCCCTCCATAACTCCGACTCCAGCCACTTGATCCAGCAGGAGTCGAGACCATGAGTCCATCTCAGCGATACTGTGGAAGTGTTTTTCCACGATGCGAGAGTGAGAGATTGATCGAGCTCGTATCTCCTGCTCGAGTGATATAGACTTCATTGAACGCGTGTCCTCTGATCTGCTCATCTCAAGTGTGTATATCGACTTGGAGCATCGGATAGACTTGTTTCGAGAAGGTGATATCAGGCTGTTCGAGAGACGCGCGATCATGGAAGAGGAATCCCTTCGATCCAAAATTGATCCCGAGAAGATCAGCGTCATCATGATGAGCGATCTTCGTCACATCGATGAAGGTCCCATCTCCACCGAGTGCGATAAAAGTTCGATCTTGGATGAGTCCTTGGAGCTTCGATATTCGCTCATCAGTGAGATAGGATTCTATCTCCGCTGTAGCCTCAGTCGCATTGCGATAAAAAAATGAGAGATGTCACAGGTCAAGTCGTGTCAGAGTCGTGTGATTCATAAGTGGAAATTATTGTGAGAGGATGTCAGTCTTCATGTCTTGATAGGCTCGTGTCATCGGCATCTTCATCTGAGAACGACGAAGGTCATATCCGAGCGCTCGACGTGATACGGAGAGGATCATCGGAGCTTGTCATCATTTGAATACAGATGGACCATTCCAGAGTCTCCATATACGCTCGAGATCCGTGATCCATGCCTCGACTGTCGGGAAGTATCCACCCTCTCCGACGATAGGACGAGAGAGGTAATTCCTCGGATCTGCATCAAGTGTCGTATCATATGCCCAGTTTCGGAGTTCTGCATCGAGTGTTCACTCGGTATAGGATCGGAGGATATCTTCAGGATTTTTGCGTCGCTCGATGAACTGATAGAGAAGTCGATCATGATACTCGAAGATAAATGGATCCCCCTTTCCTTCATCGACTGCTTGTGCATGCGAGAGCTCTGCAGATGGTGGGATCATCGTGATTTTCGCTAGAGTCGGGATCTCGTGTTTCTCTGCGAAATACCGAGCCAGAGAGTTCACTTGAGTCTTATAGAGATCAGCGATCGGAGCGAGGAATCCTCTCCCGTCTCAGTCGATCGTGTAGTATCCAGTCGCACACTCAGTCTTGTTCCCATTGCAGGAGAATACTCCACCGAGAGCTGCTGCCACTGCAGGAAGGATACGTCCACCTCGATCTCGTGCTTGGATATTTTCTTCGACGAGTCACTCAGTACCAGCTCCGAAAACTTCTCGTATCATGTCCTTGGTATGGATGACACTCTCACCGATCGGAGCAATCTCGTAGCGTATACCGAGTTCGCTCGCAAGATCTCGTGCGAGATTCTTCGTCGTATCAGAGTTGTACTGAGATGGCATATTCACAGCTATGACATTCTCCCTCCCGAGAGCTTCGACTGCGATCATCGCGACGAGAGCAGAGTCGATCCCTCATGAGAGTCCGAGGACGAGCGTCTTCTGTCCGATCGATTTCATGTATTCACGCATACCATAGACGAGATTTTGTGCGAGTTTTTCGAGACTATTTGGAAATTCTGGGAGTTTCTCTTGATCCTCTGCTATATAGAGTCATTCTTCGAGTCGTGGTGCTTGGTATACTTTCTGTCCATCACGGTAGACCATCGACGCCCCGTCGAATACCCAGATTCATTTATTGTTATTCTGGACTCCAGCATTATTCGCATAGACGAACTCGACTCACTCACTATGACGAGCGATGAGTTGCTCTCTTTTGCGTTCTTTCTCGATCCCGGCAGGAGAAGCAGAGATATTCACGAGGAGATCAGCGCCATTCAGTTTATAGAGATGTGCAGGCTGTATCGGATAGTCTTCATCCCACATATCTTCACAGATGAGGACGGCGACTCGCCTCCTCGTATCACCGATCATTATCTCTACGGGCATATATTTTGCTCTGATATCTCGCAGTCCATATTCATCGATATAGGCTCGATCCTTCGCAGAGGTGAAGTGACGCTTATCATCGAATTTGCCATAATTCGGCATGAGTGTCTTCGGAACATGATCTCCCCACCGAGTGGGGACGAGGACTCCATTTTGTGCGATATAGGCAGCATTGTACTTGCGCATACGTCCATCTTCATTACGAGTCGTCGGATCAGACTTGATATTGCCCCAGATGACTGCAAGTGCGGAGTCACGAGTCGATTCGATGATACGAGCATTTTGCTCCTCTGCATATCGGACCCACGCATCATCCTCATAAGCATCCCCTGCCATATATCCTGAGATCATGAGCTCTGTCCCGACTACGAGTCCTGCACCAGCACTTTTCGCTGTCTCGATATCTGCGAGGAATCTCTGGGTATTCCCTTCGATATCTCCTACCTGGATGTTTCGTTGTGAGATGGCAATCATAGAAAATATTATTAATTGTAAGTATTACACTTAATA
>JAYVIJ010000052.1:0-3039 GCA_043770315.1 Candidatus Altimarinota bacterium
AATGAATATGTCATAGGAGCTCCATCAGCAGGTGGATCTATCAGACGAGTTTCGAGGACGAGTATACGATCGGTAGATCCAGAGATATGAGCATATCACAAGATCCCTCCATATATAGGATTCCATGGCTGATTCCATCCTGAGAACCTCGCCTGCAGACACTGCGTCTGGAGCATACCGAATACACAAGGCTTCATCATAGGTGCTATGTTGATCGGTCGCACTCGTGACTCAGATGGTCGCAGACACTGTCCTATTCGAGATTCCCAGCGATATCCAGCTGAGGCGATACAACCATACTTATCACGATCCCCTCCGACGATAGGTGGAGAAGACTCACTCATGATACAGGTACCTCATGTGACATCTGTTGCACCTGCAAGAGCAGCCATACAGCTATTGCCAAAATCTATACGAACCGTAGGACACGGAGCGCGAATACACTGTACCTGGACGAATCCACATACTGGCTCATACTGAGCAGTACACATAGTCGGAGACTCTGCAGCGTAGGTCTGTGCAAGCCCAAGAGCTGACACAATCAGGAGATACAGTATCTTGATCATAGTAGAATGAATTAAGGTATAAGACTATCAGGATATACAGAGTCAGAGAAAATACAAGGATACTCACATGAATATCACAAAAAATCCCACCAGGATATGGTGAGATCTTCTACCTACCAATGGTTCGTTTATAGTTATCCTTTGCTCGGGCTATGACCGCTTTGAGCCGTCGTTTTTGCGATCATTCCGATATATCTATTCCTATTTCATGCCTCCCGATTCCTCTCCTCTCCTCTTCCAGTTTTCTGATATCTTGTCCTATCCAGTCTTTCATATTCACAGGATTGAGGAGCATATAGTAGAGATCTAGATTGATCCCAGTAGAGAGCTCTCAGCAATAGCCATGCAGTCATCGAATCTGCCCAGTGGGTCGGAGTATGTATGTGCCATCAAAACTCTGCACTCCGTCTGTCGTCGCATGGTGATATGCAACTGCGATAATACCACCATGATCATACAGGGTGTCGACAATGGAACGGGCAAATCTCTCTACGATGATCTCTAGGAGATTGCCTCATACATCGCCATAGATTCGGTGTGGCTGAGTTTGTAGGAGATGAGCGGCATTGATGGGATGGATCTGACTGATCATCCCAGGGTGATCCATGGTATTCATATATATGACGAGTAGTGAATAACATATTTATTATACTCAATATGACAGAACACGCAATAAAATCATAAAAGAATCCCATCCCGAACACACGGGATGGGATTGGCAGAAAATCAAAAAGAAAAATGAGGATGGGAGATGGGGAATGCTTGAAAGAAAGTTCTATTTTCCAGTAAATCACTTCATGATTTCTGTAACTGGAAGACTTATATTCACATCTGGTTGAGTATTTCAAGATTCTGGTAAGTCTTTAAAAATAGCGTCCAAGGCCTTAGGATAAAGAATTTTCTTTTGTTCTTCATCTGCTGTTTGTAAAAGAAAACCAAATGATTTTGTAAGAATTCACCTAAACCTATATGACTCATGTCTTTGTTCAATTTTTTTGTAATTTGAAAAGCAGAACACTGTAAAATATCAAAGAAATGACGCTCCTATTAAGTGCATTGAGAGAATTATTTGCCATGTATCCTTATACAATAAAGGGTTACTAGTGATTGTATTAAAATCAAGTATAAGTACTATAAATACACTCAAAAGTGACAAGAGTCCGAATAAAAACCACCATACTGGGGATTTTCGTAAATCATCAACAAAAAGAATAAAAGCTTCTGCCATTTTCTCTAAAATACTTGTATTTTTCTGAAGAAGAGAATACATATCTTTATAATAAAACATCGTTCCAACATTCCGTAATGCCTCATCAATATTATTGAGGCTAAATTTCTTCGCAGACTCTGCGGATTGAATTGCTGAATTCAGCATATCTTTGTTATCTATGAGGTATTTCGCAATCTCTTTAGAATCCTCGATTTCTTTCGGTATTTGGATTTCTTTCGGAATTCAATTTGACTCAATAACAGCTGACTTTATTAATGAAAGGAGTGTATATATTCTAGATTCTAGATCGTTGATTTTCTCTGATTTTCATGAAAAACGACTACCATAGTTATCATATTCATGAAATTGACCTTGAATACTTTGAAAGAAATTTGTCCATTCTGTTGATGCAATTATATTATCAACTCCAGGATATGATTCATTGAAATTCTCTATAGAGCCATAAAGTCCTCCATATTTAAGACTTGTATCATTCCATAGTGCTTCTATTGAACCACTCATTTCAGTACCTGGATTATTTTTAATCAATTCAAATATATCTTTTGTAACATTATCGATATTTCGAATTTGTGGAGTTAATAGAAACTCCATATTGCTATCAAAAACATCTGCAAGGTTTTGTTGAGATGAAGAGACTCTGGCTCGGAATTTTGATTTTTTTGATTCTATAAGTTCAATAAGTCCAATTTTATCTGTAAGAGATATATCGCTAAATTTACGAGCCATGTTATTTTTGGTTACTTTTCTAAAAAAAACCCCACTAAAAAGTGGGGATCATATCTCCGATTACTTCGTCTCCTCTACTTCCGCCTCCACTGATCCATCGTCATTCTTTTTCTCAGTAGCATCTGCCTCTGGCGTAGCGGCTGGATCTCCTGCGTGAGCGTAGATCGCTTGTCCGATCTTCATCATCACATCTGAGAGGGCCTTGGTTGCTGACTCGATCTCATCTTTTGATGCATCGGATTTGGCGAGCACCGTCTTGAGTGCTTCGAGTTTCACTTTTGCATCTTCTCCATCGGCAGCCTCGTACTTGTCCTTGCTCTCATCAAGTGTCTTCTCAGACTGGTAGACCATAGAGTCAGCATGGTTGCGAGCCTCGATCGCTTCTTTTTTCTTCTTATCTATCTCGCGATTGGCCTCCGCTTCTTTGATCAGCTTCTCGACCTCATCATCTGACATACCCGTTGACCCTTGTACGGTGATCTTCTGTTCCTTGCCAGTTCCCTTGTCCTTGGCTGT
>JAYVIJ010000053.1:0-24278 GCA_043770315.1 Candidatus Altimarinota bacterium
GCAAGAATCTCGGTTCACTCACCATCCTCTGGGACGCTTCCGAGCGCTTCATGACGGTGGCACAAGTCCTGCCCGAATTCGGTGAACACTTCGCTGCCGTGACGGAGAATCCTGGTGGCACCGATCATGCGAACATCCGAGCACTGATGCGTATCGATCGCGCAGCCTACGTCGGCTCGGTGGTGAGCTTCCATGGTGTTCCCATTACCCCGAAGGTCGTACAGGCTGCCTGACACAACTCACGAATACAAATACCCATATACATATCGGTCTTTGTAGAAATCTACCTCTGATGCTTCGCTTACCGGCGTAGCTGTCATGTTCAGATTCGATTTCAGCCCCCATACCAGGGGGCTTTCATATTTTTCACTATTTTTTTGCCAAAAAAAGGGCATGACGTATCATGCCCAAGTGATGAGGCGGTAGATCAAATAACTGAGACTTTCACCGACAATGATGGTGAGCCAGATTCGAGATGGCCACTTATATTTCATGAGCCAATCCCAAAAATAACCCCAGATAAAATCAAGCCAGTTCATGAGTACTCCTTTGAATTCCTCAAGGAAATATTAGCATAATACATTACATTTCACAATTTTATTTTTTTCGAAAAACTAAAAATTAACTTTGCTTTATTTATTAAATGAAATAAAATTATAATACTTAATTTAACTTATTACCATTTTTTATGAAAAAGAATATCGTTGCACCACTTCTTCTCCTTTCTTCGATCACACTTCTTACGAGCTGTATGGCAAAGAAGGATATTCCACCTACTGTACCAGCGCCTACTCAGACTGCTGCTCCAGTCGATGTCGTCACGACTCCAGTTCCATCAGTACCTACGACTCCTGATACTGCTTCTGGATCTGCAGTAGCACCTGTTGCTCCTTTAGCTCTTACTCGTACAGAAACTGTCTCATATAAAAACCCTTCTGGAAGTGATGAGGTAGAATTTTCAGTAACGGTGACTGATGGATTGATCACTGCAGCAAGTGCGAATCCAAAAGCAAAAAATGAAATTTCTATAAAACTTCAGACAGCATTTGCTGCTGATGTCGCCTCAAAAGTAATCGGTATGAAGGCAAAGGATCTCGATATCGATGCTATCGGGGGAGCCTCTCTTACTTCAGGTGCCTTCGAGACATTTGTTCGATCATTCTAATATATCCAAATCTAGAAATCCCTCATTCGAGGGATTTTTTTATTTTACTCTTTTCTTACTTTGCTCGACTAATATGGAGATACTTTAAATCTCATAATACACATGAATACAAAAATCCTTTCCCTTCCGATTCTTGTGCTTGTATCACTCGTACTTTTTACTTCTTGTGCTACAGGATTCGAAAATAATAAAAATACTTCCCAAGTACAACCTACCACTCCAGTCATCTCTACTCAAAGTTCCTCTCCAACGACGACTCCAGTTTCTATGATTCCTGAAACCCCAAAAAATATCTCAAAATCGATCTCTTATACTACTGATCGTGGAAAAGAGCGAGTGACAGCCTCATTTGTTTTTACGATCGATAGTACTGATACGATCACCGTAGTTTCTGTAAGTCCTGTATCTGCCAATAGTGAGAGTAGGCAGTATATCAGTCGATTCAATAGTGCAGCAAAAAGTAAAATCGTCGGAAAGAAAATCTCTTCACTTTCTCTCTCTACCGTGGGTGGAGCAAGTGATACAACCGATGCATTCCAAGAAGTCATATCGTCACTCTAGGAAGAGTATAGGGTATCTGTTATAGGATTTTTCTTTCTTTTTTCGAGATTTTCGCTATATTTTTTCTATGCAAAAATATTCTTTTGATATTATTGGCACACATCTTACTATTTCTCTTGATACGGAGAAAGACTGTAGTGATCTTTTTCACGGTATAAAAGAAAGACTTCAATATTTTGAGCAGAAGTATTCTCGATTTATCGAGTGAAATTGGCTTCATGGTCTGAATCATGTACGCCAATGATTACTCGATTTAGATAGTCAAAATATGCTCACATTTGCTCTCACGCTTGCAAAAAAGTCGGATGGATATTTTGATCCGACCGTAGGAAAGAGGCTCTCAGAACTCGGATACGGAAATCCGAAATCTACATCAGATACAAAAAACTTTCAGAAGGAAAAAGGGGATTATCGTGATATCGAAATCCGATGAGAAGAAATTATTCTTCATGGTGATATCCTTCTCGAATTTGGTGGTGTCGGGAAGGGATATCTCATCGATATTATACGAGCTATGATACTGGAGTATCTTTCTGATCGTGGAGAGATTTCTCGATATCTGATAAACTTCGGATGAGATCTCTATGGTCGATGAGGATGGAAAGTCGGACTCGAAAGCCCATTTGCTCTGGATGAAGTGATCGGGGTTTTTGAGTTAGTAGATGATTTTTTCGCTTGTAGTGCAGGCACGAAGAGAAAATGGTGAGATCATCATCACCTGATCGATCCTCATACAGGAGATTCTGCCCAAGAAGTCATCGCATCGTACGTAGAAGTCCAAGGCCAAGAACCAAGTGGTGCCATGATCGCAGATGCCTACGCGACGACACTCTGTGTGATGCCGTGGGATAGTGCAATTGAAATATTCAAAAAAACTCCAGAAATCACTGGAGTTATCGTGAGATATGACGGGACACTCTTTCGGAAAGAGGGAAGTCGATCAGAGATTTTTTCTTAGTTTCCCAGTACTTTGAGGAATTTTCCGACGTAGTGATCGACGGGAGTATAGTCATCAGTAAGGATCGGGAGATCTTCATTGATAGGTTTTGTCCAACGATGGGAGAGGTATTCATTTATTTCAGGATCATCCGAGGTCCAAATCGGAAGATCATTTCTTTTGAGAGCGATGAGAGTGATATTTTGTATACGAGTAGCATCATGGGGATGGCCTACAGGAAGGATATAGACTTGTGGAAATACAGATTTATAAGTCCTATATTCTGCTCTGAGAAAATCACTCATTTCACCTTCGATAGATGAGATGATATTGAGTATTACGACGCCATTCTCACTGAGACTATCATATTTTTTTTGTACCGCTTCTTGCGTCGTGAGCTGGTAGGGGACAGTGTACCATGAGCTAAATGCGTCACCGAAGATAGCATCGTATTGCTTTTTATTTTGATTGAGAAATACTCTTCCATCTTCATGATAGATCGTAAGATTCGGGTGATCTTCGAGGGAGAAATATTTTTTTGCGAGTTTGGTCACTCCAGGATCGATCTCTACAACATCGAGTTTTGCCGTCGGGTATTTCGCGAGATAGTCTTTCGGGAATGAGTACCCTGCACCACCGATCATGAGTCATGATCGAAATTCTGGAACGAAATGACGCACCAGATGATAGTATCGAGTATAATCATTGACAAGTCTATCTGAATCAAGTGACATACGGGAATGATTTTCTATGTTGATGCCCATAGTGCGGATGTTTTCTCACGTGGCACGATCTTTCTCATCGAAGATACGTATATGACTATAGAGAGTATCAGTTTCTATAACCCCTGGTTCTGCATAGGCTCGATCGAGTGATATGAATATCCCGATCAAGAAAATACTTCCGAGTATTTTCATCAGTGTGAGATGCCTCGGAGCAATCAAAAATGAGAGAAATATGAGTATGAGTGGAAGTGCTGCAAGAAGAGTATTCATCCCAAAGAAGGGGATGAGATAAAATCCTGTGATAAATGTCCCGAGGATGCTTCCGAGTGTCCCTATCGCAGACATATTCCCGATCGTCGATCCGCTCGAGGTGAGCTTATCGATGCGGAGTCTTACCGCATATGGAGATACCATCCCGAGAAGTACACTTGCAGGAAGGAAGAGGATCGTCGCTGCTATGATCGATCCTACGCGAATATCACTGATGGATTGACTCAAGAATTCGAGAAGAGGTTTGCGTATGATATAGGTGACTGCTATAGCGAGCCCTGCATAGAGGATCATATTCGCAAGGTGTTCGATCCGAGCATCTTTCCTATCGGCAAGTCGTCCACCGATATAGTATCCGATCGAGAGGCTCGCGAGGATGATCCCGATCATCGCGGTCCATACGAATGTGGAGGTCCCATAGTAGGGTCAGAGGATGCGTGCACCGACGACTTCATACGTGAGTACGATAAAGCCAGAGAGAAATACCGTAAGTTCGAGAATATATTTTTGCATAGAGAAAAGTGAATTGATTAGAGTATCAGGATTTCCCTGAGAAAATCAAATGGAGATATTTCGTTATGAAAAATCCTCTACATGAGTAGAGGATTTTTTTATTATTGTCTATATGACTATCGAGGCATGAGAACAGTGTCGATGACATGAGTCACTCCATTAGATGAGATGACATCAGCCGTTTCCACCATCGCAGAGCCGTTGATCATGAGCTTTCCATTTACGCGAGTAAATGTGAGAGTCTTTCCTTCGACGGTCGTAAGTACGAGACCATCAGTGAGATCACTTGATCGGTATCGTCCAGATACTACGTGATATGTGAGTATATCTGTGAGAGTTGCTTTGTTTTCAGGTTTGATAAGAGTCTCTACGGTACCAGCAGGGAGTTTTGCGAATGCATCATTCGTCGGTGCAAATACCGTAAATGGTCCAGCTGACTTGAGTGTATCGACGAGTCCTGCAGCTTTCACAGCAGCGACTACAGTAGTGACATTCTTCGCACGGACAGCATTATCGACGATATCGCGGGACTTGATCATAGAAGCTCCGCCGACCATAACTCCTTCTGTATTTACACTAAGGAGGTACTTCTTCAGCATGAGATTCTGGGATACAGTTCCACGATAGTTCATGATACCAGCCATCTTTGCGAGTTTCACTCGATCGAGTCTCCATGTATATCCGAGGTGAGCTGCCACACTTGCTACAGGCTTATTCGACATACTTGTATGCATAGATGTCTTCATCATCATATCGTCTTCTTTCTTCATCATCATCGAATCAGACTTCATCATCATAGATGACTCACTCATCATCTCCATAGCCGAGACCCCGAGTACAGAGGTAGAAAGAGCGAATGCCCCGATCATACCAAGAGAGAGAACTTTATTCATAAAGAAAAAGTAAAAAAATAAGAAGTGCTCTTGCACACAAAGGATTCTACGAAATGACATTAAGTCTAGATTAACGATAAAATACACATCGATTGAGTAGTATATTTTTATAACACTCTTCTTAATCTAATCTTAATCTCTTTGTTTTATACTAGGATATATTTCTTAATAATTTTTTATGCGAAAATCTCTCGTACTATTAGCCACTTTTCTCCTCTTCCCATTTTCTTCTTTCGCCTATACGGGTATTTCTATCGAAAATCTCTCACGTATTTCCTATCTTGTGACCCAAGAGGGTGCTACAGAGAAACCATTTGAGAATGCACACTGGGATAACTATGAAGCAGGCATCTATGTCGATATCATCGATGGTACACCGCTCTTCCTCTCGAAGGATAAGTATGACTCCGGTACTGGATGGCCGACATTTTCTCGTCCGATCCGAGCCAAAACTCTCGAATATCATGAAGATACCTCTTCATGAGAAGAGCGAATCGAAGTAGTGTCACAGCGTTCAGGTGCACACCTCGGTCATCTCTTCGATGATGGTCCGATCCAATATGCTGGTGTACGCTATTGTATGAACTCCGCATCACTTCGGTTTATACCAAAAGGCAATATGAAAAAAGAAGGATATGGAGCATTTCTCCGACTTCTTCGGTAGATGCATACTTGCATGATCATAAAATCTCTCTACAATCAATATAATCCTTCACTCTATGAAAATCCTTACCATCGATGATAATACTGTGATTTGAGAAAACATCTCCCTCTACCTCAAGTCGAAATGATATGATGCGAAAATCGCAAAAAATGGAGAAATCGCATTCGATATGATTCGGAGCGAACATTTTGACTTCCTTATCGTCGATCGCATGATGCCTGAGATCGATGGAGTGACTCTTATTCGTATGCTGAAAGCTCGATCTATTGAGATACCCTTTCTCTTTCTGACAGCGCTCGGGAAGCAGATCGATAAGATAGAGTGACTCTCTCTTGGTGCAGATGATTATCTCGTCAAGCCATTCGATCTTGAAGAGCTCTTTCTGCGTATAGAGAATATCATGAAAAGAAATGGAAAAATATTGCCGCTTTCAGCCAAAGTGAGAATCATTGGTTCAGTAGAAATAGATATGGAGTCTCAACTCGTGAAAAAAGAAGGCAATCGTATCGACCTCTCCCCGAAAGAGTATGCTCTTCTCGAAATACTCATCAAAAATCAGGGAAAGATCCTCGATAGAGATTTCCTCTACGAAGAAGTCTGGGGTGACTATGACGTCTCAGAAAAAATCCTCGATACCATCAATGTCCATATTGCTCATCTTCGTAAGAAGCTCGGAAATGATCTCATAAGAACTGTGAAGCTGGTCGGATATATTATTGATTAATCTTATTTTTTTATGGCATTTACTACTCGTACCAAAATCACATTTCTTTTTGCCTCTATAGTGAGTATCCTCATTGTACTTCTTAATGTCCTTGTATTCGAATGAGCGAATACTGAGTGGCAATCGAAGAAAGATGAATATATGCATAAGAATATGGAATCTATGCTGACTCTCGATGAAGCCAAGAAAATGTTCGTCGATCTCGAAGTACTAGATGCAAGTGGAACCACAGTATACAAACAAGGGATATTCACTCATAATATGAAACATGATAGTATCGCATCATGGTTTTTTGCAGATCCATATATAACTATAGCAGAAGGAAGGGCGTATTACTGGGGCGTAATGTCGAAAGCTGACGGATATACTTATAAGACGGTCGATGATGTCACTGATATCATCCTTACTCGTGATATGATTATCGAGCGTTCACTTTGGCTTTCTGTGGTAGGATTTTTACTCATTATCGTGCTTGGTTATTTTTTCTCAGGATATATCCTTCGACCGATCCAAAATATGAATGAAGCAACTCGGAGATTTTCCCTTTCGGAAAAGTGAGAGACTCGCCATGTCGGTATCTATGGGAATATCAAGGATGAAGTCGTCATACTTGCTCGAAGTCTCGAAGAGCTTTTTGATCGTGTGAATAAAGAAGCTGAAAGACTCGAACAATTTTCTGATGATATCGCTCATGAGATCAAAAATAAACTTTTCGAGATCATGAGCTCACTTGATTTATCGCTTACGTCGAAAGATCCGAAATTTGGAATCACGAAGGCAAAATCTCTTTTGAAGCAACTTTCGAGCGTCGTCGATGCTCTCCTATTTTTTGCTCGAAATGATGTCAAAGATCCAGAAAAAACCATTGTGTTTAGATTTCTTTCTGAAGCTTTCGGTTGAGAGGATCAGCGTATCGTCTTCATCGAACAAGAGAAAGTAGAGATAGCGCTTTATAGAGAACTTTTTCTTACAGCAGTCGGCAATATCATCGGAAATGCAGAGAAATTCACCCCAAAAGACGGTACGATAACTCTTACCATCTCTCGATCTGGGCTTTCGATCGCTGATACAGGCATCGGTATCTCGAAAAAAAATCTTCCGCATATATTCGACCGTCTTTATAAGGTCGATAAAGCTCGTACTACTGGTACAGGACATGGACTCGGTCTCTCGATATCCAAAAAAATCATCGAGGATCTTCATAAGATGAAACTTACCGTCAAAAGTGAGGAAGGAAAGGGGACAGAGTTTTTCATAAGTTGGAGTGAATTTTAGAGTATTGTTCATACTTCTTCATAATATAGAAATCTAATTTTTTTATGGATGCACTTATATTTCTTTCATTTTATACATACTGATAAAATTACCTCCACTTCTTCCTATATTTCAATCACTTTTTCCATATACTTCATCTATCCTTAATCTCGAAAGTATAAATTTACTTGGTATTTTCTAATAAATCTCCTATGGACATCACTCTCCTCATCACATCCCTCCTCGCCGGCATGCTCACGATCCTCGCTCCCTGCGTCCTCCCCGTGCTTCCCGTCGTACTCGCAGGATCGATCACCGAGAAACAGAAGTGGTATCCCTACCTCGTGACACTCTCACTCGCACTCTCAGTCGTCCTCTTCACAGTATTACTCAAGGCTTCGACCGCACTCATCGATATCCCATCATCATTCTGGAAGGGACTCTCGGGTGGTATCCTCATCGCCCTCGGTCTCGTCTACCTCTTCCCACATGCATGGGCATGGATAGCAGGGAAGCTCGGACTCGGTAAGTCGAATGTCTCTCTCGATCACGCTCAGGATATCTGATCTCCCGTACTTCGTGCCATTGCGACGGGATGAGCCCTTGGTCCAGTGTTCTCCACGTGTTCTCCTACCTATACACTTCTCCTCGCGACTGTATTTCCAGTGTCTTTCGTTGCGGGTATCGGCTATACGCTCATCTACGCGCTCTGACTCGCACTCATGCTCACTCTGATTGCTATCGGGGGTCGCTCCATCATTGTACGATTTCGGGGGATCGCGAGTGAGAACTGATGGTTCAAGCGATCTCTCGGAGTCGTATTCGTCCTCATAGGTATCGCGATCATCTCAGGACTCGATAAAAAAGTCGAAACCTGGGTACTCGACAGGTTTGATGTACCAGCTCTCGAAGAGGGAGTGCTCCAGAAGCTCATACCGAAGAAGGATATCATACCAGCGGTCGATGCGAGCGAGGAGAAAACTATGGTCGATCCTGGAGAAGAAATTGAAGCAGTTATTCCCGTATCGCAAAAGCCGAGTAATGCTACCCCATCAGAGATGCCAGTATCTTTAGAGACGAAGTTGATAAGGACTATAGTCGAAAATGATACTACTCTCCCCAAAGAAAAAAAACTTCCGAAAGAGATATCTCTCGCGATCGATACCCCATTTCCTGCTCCAGAACTGCGAGGACTCACGAACTGGATCAACTCAGATCCTCTCACGCTTGAAGGGCTCAAGGGGAAGGTCGTACTGATCGATTTCTGGACATTCGGCTGTATCAATTGTCAGCGTACGAGACCCTATGTAAATAGCTGGTATGAGAAATACAAAGATCAGTGACTCGTCGTCCTCGGTCTCCATGCTCCTGAGTTCGCCTATGAGAAGAAGTATGAGAATGTGAAGTCGGCAGTCGAGAAATACGCTATACAGTATCCTGTCGCTCTCGATCAGGATTTCTCTACATGGAAAGCGTATGAGAATCAGTATTGGCCCGCACTCTACTTCATCGGACGAGATGGTCAGTTATATCATATGCACTTCGGAGAAGGGGATTATGAGAAGAGTGAAGAAGTGATACGATATCTTCTTAGCATTTAGATCATATCCTTAACCCATCCTTAATCTCCCATCGTATACTCGTAAGTATGGAAATTTCCATACTTATTTTTTTACTTTTTTCTCTATGAAAACTGGTATGATACTCGGGCTTCTCGCAAGCTCACTCATCGTCACTTCTGTCTCAGCTGCTGAGATGTCTGATACGATGATGATGAAAAAGGACACTATGATGTCTGATACGATGATGATGAAAAAGGACACTATGAATATGTCGAAGATGAGCGTCACCGCTCTCGCGAAACATCATGGGTATAGCTGGTCACGCGATCGAAAGATGCTTGCCAAAAAAGCAGGGATCACGAACTATCGTGGAACCGTAAAGCAAAACCTCATGATAAAATCGTATCTCATGTCTATGAAGAAGGATATGATGGCTGATGATACCATGATGAAAAAAGATATGATGACGGATGACAAGATGATGAAAAAAGATACAATGATGATGGATGATAAGACTATGATGAAAGAAGCTGGTATGTACTCTGTTTACTCTGCATCTGCCGTATCCGCTAGTCTCGCATCTGGAAAGAGTGTCTACCTCTTCTTCCACGCGACTTGGTGTCCTGGATGCCGAGCGCTTGATACAGCTATAGCTGGAGATCTCGCATCGATCCCAGCTGGATCAGTCATCTATAAGGTCGACTATGATACGAACGAAGCACTTCGTCAGCAGTATGGTGTCACGAGTCAACATACAGTCGTGAAATTAAATTCAGACGGAACATCTATGAAGAAAGTTATGGGCCCTACCAGTGTCATGGGTATCGTGAAATAATTGATGATTTCCCACGAGAGAGATGGTCGTCTCTCTCGGATGAAGTTCTCACTTCCATTTACCCTTTATTTTCCCCTATGAAAACAATTCTCCTCCTCGCGACCCTTACTCTCCTCGCAAGCTGTACAACTCCAGTTACTCCTACACCCGCTCCGGTAGTACCAAAAGCCGTAGAAGAAGCAAAAATGATGAAAGAAGATAGCATGATGAATGCCCAAGAAGCCAAACCTGATACCACGATGAAAACTGATGATATGAAAGATGCTATGATGATGAGTGGTGAGATGATGGATAAATCTGGAATGGATATGATGAAAAAAGACGAAGCAAAAATGATGAAGCCTACAGGATACATGAACTATGATGAGATGAAAGTGAACGAAGCTCTCGCAAGCGGTCAGAAAGTCGTACTCTTCTTCCATGCTTCATGGTGTCCTACTTGTCGAGCTCTAGATAGTGCTATAAATAATGACCTATGATCTATATCTTCCGATACGCTTATCGTCAAAGTCGATTATGATACTTCCGCAGAGATGAAGAAAAAATATGGAGTCACTTCTCAGCACACAACCGTCCTTATCGACAAAAATATGAATCTCATATCGAAGAAGCTTGGAGCAAGAAGCGTGAGCGATATATTGAATTAGGTTTTTCATATAAAAAATGGATTCGGGTATCGAATCCATTTTTTATTAATGTACTCTTAATCCCTTTAGTATATAATCCTCTTATAACTTATAATCTCTATGAAATATACTCTTACTATTCTTCTTGTATTACTTCTTAGCTCACTTCTCTGGTGGAAGTGGCCATACTTGCGTGCATATTATGGTCCTGTTAATACGCCTAAGATAATTACCGATAGCCAATCGGGATCATATGAAAAAGCTTATTTCGCTGCAGGATGTTTCTGGTGTGTCGAGTCAAGCTTCGAGAAGTATCCATGAGTCATCGAAGTGACGAGCGGATATGCTGGAGGTTCTCTCCCGAATCCGAGTTATGAGCAAGTCGGCACTGACACTACGGGCCATCGAGAAGCTGTAGAGATTATCTATGATAAAAATATCATCGACTATGACGATCTCCTCCAGATACTCTGGCGTACAGCGAATCCTGTCGATGATGGCGGACAGTATGTAGACAGAGGATTCCAGTATACTTCTGCTATCTGGTATCAGTCTGAGGAAGAGAGGGCACAGGCAGAAGCTTCGAAAAATACACTTCAGGTATCAGGAAGATTTGGTTCGGGCATCATCGCCACACCGATACTTCCTTATGTGAATTTCTATAGAGCAGAAGACTATCATCAGGACTACTATAAGCAAAATCCACTCCACTATAAGGTCTATACGAATGGATCATGAAGACCAGAATATCAAGAAAAAGTCTGGTGAGCCGACTATCTCTATATTACAAAAAGAGAAAAATCAGGTGTTCAGTCAGGATCGACCCTACCTTCCAAAGCTGATCTCAAGGCTCGTCTCACCCCTATGCAATACTATGTAACACAAGAAGATGGTACTGAGAAGCCTTTCGAAAATGAATACAATGATAATAAACGTCCAGGAATCTATGTCGATATCGTGAGTGGAGTACCGCTCTATTCATCACTCGATAAGTATGACTCTGGTACAGGCTGGCCGAGCTTCACGAAGCCTATCGATCCTACAGCGGTGAAGTTCGAGGAAGATAATACGTTCTTCTCGAAGCGCATAGAGGTCAGATCCAAAAATGCAGATTCACATCTCGGACACGTCTTCGATGATGGGCCTGTCGATAGGGGAGGGAAACGCTACTGTATGAACTCTGCGGCGCTCAGGTTCGTCCCAGCTGAAGACCTCGAGAAAGAGGGTTATGGAGAATATACGAAGTTATTCCGATAATTCATAGTATGAAACAATGAAATTTTCTCTCTTTTCTCGAGACTCAAGATATAGAACCAGATAAAAAACAAAAAATCACAGAGTCACATACAAATAAAGAAGTAATTAAATATTTGCATGCTTTTTGGCTTATTGAAATATGATTTTGGTCACCACTTGCTCTCATGGCTCTTTTTCAAGGGAGAGATATATGATCTTTCCTTCCTCATAGAGGATTGAATCTTGAAACATTATTGATCCTTTCTATAACTCTTACTTCCCTGAGATGAACAGTCGCCTATACAGTATCCCGATGTCTCGAAATACGAGATCCACTCCAATATGCTGGACTACAAGTCATACCATTTATGTGAAGATGCGCCCCGGGGATTCGACTTCCTGAGCATAAAGAGTATATTTGAATATATTTTCATTATATCCGCACCCGTATACTTACTTTATTATGATGAAAAAAATAATACCAACATATCATACCATCATCATCTGAGCCGGCTCTGGTGGGCTCACGGTAGCACTCTGACTCGCTAGCGCTGGTAAAAGGGTCTTACTTGTAGAAAAGTGACTTATCGGGTGAGACTGCACGAACTATGGCTGTATCCCATCGAAGTCACTCATCCACGCAGATGGTGATATATCGAGCTCACTCTCTGATGCTCGCCATATCCGAGATGAGTTTCGAGAGGAGGAAAAAAAAGAAAATCTCGAAAAAAAATATCCCCATCTTACGATCATCGAGTGATCTGCAAGATTTGTGAGTACATATTCTGTCGATATAGCTTGAGTAGAGTATACTGCCAGATATATCGTCATCGCGACGTGATCGGATCCTAGTATGCTTGATATCGCAGGAGTCCCGAGGGAGAAAATATTGACGAATAGAACTCTTTTCGATATCGAAGATATCGGGTGTCTCGTCATCGTGGGATGAGGATTTATCGCTATAGAGATGGCACTCGCATTTGCTCATAGATCGGTGAAAGTGACTATGCTGGTCAGATCTGGTCGGCTCGGATCTTGAGTAGATGATGACTATACGAGGGCTCTGCGATCTTCCCTTGAAGAAGCTGGAGTAGAGATACTTTTTCATACAAGTATCGAGAAATGAGATGAGAAAGAACTGCTGTTGAAAAGTACGGAAAATATAGAGGCTGGATTGCTTCGTTCCTCGCAATGACTGAAAATCAGATACTCTCATATCCTCCTCGCACTCGGTCGAGTAGCTAATACTGACTGACTCGATCTCACGAAAGTATGAATCAATCATGATAATTGAGGTATTATCACAGACTCATATGGTCGCACGAATGTGAAAAATATATTCGCACTCGGTGATGTCGTATCGGGGAATCGCCAATTCACTCATCTTGCGAATCATGAAGGACGAGGAATCATCCAGTCTATACTCGTGCCATTTTGGAAGAAGAATATCAAAAACCCGAATATCCCATCAGTACTCTATGATAGAGAGATCGAATATGCTCGGACTGGGCGCACACTCGAAGAAGCTCAAGAAAAAAATGGTGAGGACGCTATCATCATCGATCGGATGGATTTCTCATCGAGTGATCGTGCTCGTACAGAGTCTCAAACTACTGGATATGTGCGAATCATCGCAGAGAGACTCTCACTTCGAATCATGTGAGCTGAGATCGTCGGGAAAAATGCATGAGAGATGATCTCTACACTCACTCTTGCTATAGATAACAGAATCTCTCTCTATAGATTTCGCTCGATGATAGTCCCATATCCGACTCGATCTGATCTCATGAAGCGACTCGCTGATCGTATGGTTATCTCTACCTTGCGAAGTCTAAAAACAGATATCCTCTGGTGGATAGGGAAGCGAATCCCCCTATTTATCTGACTTATGATCTGGGGATCTCTCATCGGAGCATTTCTCTACTACAAAAATCTTACCGGAAAGGATAACCTATCTCTTATAAAAGACCTCTATTATTTCATCACAGGGACAGTGTATGGCCCACTCTTTTATATCGTATTTTATGCTTTTCGCCCTCTGATATTTTTCCCAGCGACTCTTCTCACATTCCTCTCTGGACTGCTCTTCGGAGTGGGGTGAGGATTCATCTATACGATGATCGGGGAGAATATATCAGCATCTGTAGCTTATCTCACAGGGAGATTCTTCGGATCGCATATCCCCGAGCTTCGGAAATCTCCGATCACGCTCGATAGTGAGAAGACATTTTCCTCTATTCTCTTTACACGATTTGCATTTTTTCCATTTGATCTCGTGAATTATCTCTCAGGATTTCTCCGGCTTCCTTGGCTTCCATTTGCTCTCGCGACACTTATAGGTATAATACCTGGTGCACTTGTATTCATCATCGCGGGGGCATCGATACAGGGAATCGAGAAATTTTCACTCTCAGGGATCAATATAGATATGAAGACTCTAGTCGCTTCCGCACTGATATTCATAGTATCGATCCTCCTCGCGAGATATCTGAAAAAACGTAAAAAATAACCATTTTAATCTTATGAATAATTACAATCCCCTCACTCCTGAAGAAGCTCGTGTCATCATCGGCAAAGGTACAGAGATGCCATGGGTCGGAGAGTATACCGATACCACAGAAGATGGTGTCTACTCTTGCCGTCAGTGTGGTGTTGACCTCTATAGATCAGAGTTCAAGTTCCACTCTGGATGTGGATGGCCCGCATTCGATGATGCGATCCCAGGACGAGTCAAGTGGACACTCGATGCCGATGGTAGGCGTACGGAGATCACCTGTGCGAATTGTGGTGGACACCTCGGACATGTGTTCGTCGGGGAGAAACTCACTGAGAAAAATACTCGTCACTGTGTGAACTCACTTTCCATGCGGTTCTCGAAAGATCCACTCGAAATCCCTCTTTTCGAGAAGGTATACTTCGGTGGTGGATGTTTCTGGTGCCTCGATGCAGTATTTACACGACTCGAGTGAGTCCTCGAAGTTCGCTCTGGATATATGGGTGGGCGTATCCCATTTCCGACCTATGAGCGTATCTGCAGTGGAGTGAGTGGATACATAGAGATCGTCGAAGTAGCGTATGACCCGAGTATTATTTCTTATGATACTCTCCTTGACGTCTTCTTCACAGCGCATGATCCGACGAGTCGAGATCGTCAGGGCAATGATGCAGGTGAGCAGTATCGGAGTATCATCTTCGGGACAGCGCCAGAATTGGAGATAGCAAAGAAATATATCGAGCAACTTGAAGAAGAAAAAGTATTCGATCTCCCGATAGTGACCGAACTTCGTCCAAAAGAAGTCTTCTATATCGCAGAAGACTATCATCAGGACTACTATGCGAATAATCCAGTGAAAGCCTATTGCCAGTATGTGATCGATCCGAAAATCGCGAAAATCAGAGAGAAATTCCAGAAATACCTCAAAAAATCATAAAAAAAAGAGTGAGAGGATATTTGCGTCAATTCCGGTAATACGCTACAATAACTCTATATTTCTCTTCCCCTCTTACGCTATGAACCCTTTTCGTTATAAAGCTGATATCTTACCAGTCGTATTTTTTGTACTTTGTTTCTCTCTCGATATATTTTTCTATCTCACGATCGAGAGTATCACATTTTTTCTCTTGTATCTTCCTCTCAGTATCATCATAAAGTGATTTATATCAGCGTGGAACCATCACCACCAACATGTACAGACTTTCTCTGTGCCTATACTCAATAGACTTCTCGAGGTCATCTATGCTTTCCAGACAGGAATAGTAGGCTATGGATGGGTGCTGCATCATAATCTCGGGCATCATATTCATTATCTCGATCAGACTCAGGATGAGTCTGCATGGAAGTCTCCTGCAGGAAAGAGATATCATCCTTTCGTATATACCATAATCGTCACTATGACTGCATATTATCGTTCATGGAAAGTAGGCAAGAAATTCCCACAGATTCAACGGTATTTTCTCTTTATGTGTCTACTGCAAGTCGTGCTTCTCACTCTTCTTATTCTCTATAAGCCTCTTGCTGGAACTCTGATATTTCTCATTCCGATGATCACAAGCTTATTCCTGACCGTCTATACAACCTATCATCATCATAGTGGACTCGATACAAGCGATCCACATGAGGCTTCATATAATATCGATGCGAGTTGGTACAACTTCCTTACAGGCAATCTCTGATATCATACAGCACATCATATGAAGGGGAGTCTCCACTGGTCAAAACTTCCTGAATATCATAGAGAAATTGCATCAAAAATCCCTTTAAAATACTATAAAAAATATAAGTTCTTCTGGTATGAGACTCCGAAAGATGCCTAGCTCAGGCTTATCGTAAGCTTCGAAGAAACTCTAGTATCTGACCTCCACCGTCTATCGGCCAACTATGTGGATCATTCCCATAGGTCGGATATCCTTCACACCAAATCACTGGACTTCCATTGGAGCATTTTTCCGATTTCTTACAAGTGAGGGATCCGATCTTGATATCTGTCGTTTCATCGCTACAAGTATTTACCTTCTTACGGATTTCTCGTCCAGATACTCATGAACTATAGGGTGAGAGTGTATCATCGACATTCTGATAGATAAGACTTGCGACGGGTCCCGTACAGTTTCCATTATATCCAGCACTTCCGACTCCTGCCATTCCATGCACTATATCCCCACGCAGACAGGCGATCTTATGCGTGAACCATCCTCCGAGAGAGTGTCCTACTACGAATACTCTCGATCGATCGACACAGTATGCTTCTCCTATCTGTTCGATCATTGCATCGAAAAACGTGATACTCTCCGCTTCACTCCAAGATCTTCCTCCACTTGCCACATCGATTCCTGCAGGATAAGCGACGATGAAGTCTGTCTGACCTCATCCTCGTCGAGATCATTCGAGTCCCATATAGTCTCGTACTTGCGCATTACTATTGGTACGCCCATGACTCGCTACGATAAGACTGTATTCTTTATTTTTTGTATAATTTGTCGGAAGTGAGAGGAGATATTCACGAGGTTTGCCCGCTATAGTAAGAGTATTTTTTGTCTGGAGATCACGACCGATTTTGCATCCAGGGCTTCCATAGGAGAGGATAGATTGAGACTGCTTGTAGGTACGGATACGCATGATGAGTTCTGTCGCTCTTCCCCGGGATATCGGAGTTGCTAGGGTGTAGGAATTCATCGGGATGATATGTTTTTCATCTGCCATTTTGCGAAGTGGCTCATACCAGAGTTCTCCACTTCCTGCTTGCGGTATCGGAAGAGAGAAAGCTCGAAATCCAAATGCGAGCGCTTCGAGGGTTGTGACGGTATTATTTGGTTTGAACGTCCCATCAGAAAATCCATTCGTAATATGAAGTGCATACGCTCGACAGATATAGGCATGATACCATATATTCACAGCGACATCAGGAAAGCATCGATCAAGTGGGACTTCTCCGACACCATTTCCACTCGCTTGAAGGATGATTTTGAGGATTTCTGCACGGGTGATAGATTTTTCTGGTCCGAATGTTCCATCATCGAAGCCTGAGATTATTTTTTCGCCAGCGAGAGTATTGATCGAGGATTCATACCAAGAATATTCGATATCTTGAAAAAGCGCAAATAATGATGGTGTTCCTAGGATAAGGAATATCAAGAATGAGGAAAATATTCGTAAGTACATAATTGAGAAATATATAGGTATTATACGTATTTTTTATAAGTATCCAGTATTTTCGAGTTTCTCTATTGTTTGTTTTCTTTTGTATTTTTTATATAATTTTCTTTATGAATAAACTCCTCCTTCTTACGTTCTTTCTTTCATTTTTTCTCATGGCTTGTTCTACAGAAGAAGTTCCTCCTTCTTCAATGTGAAAAACAGAAAATTCTAAAATTATATTATCCCTTGGGGATTCACTCACTGCAGGCTTATGAGTGAGTGAATCTGCGAATTATCCTGCTCAACTTGAGGTAAAACTCATAGATTCTGGATATGACTATACTGTTCAGAATGCAGGAGTTTCATGAGATACCTCTGCAGGACTTCTCTCACGTATGGACTGGATCCTCGATGGATCGGCTCCATCACTTGCGATCCTCTGTATCGGTTCCAATGATGCTTTCCAGGGTAAAGAAGTCGATGATATCGAAAAAAATATCCGTGCAATTATCGAAAAAGTTCAAGCAAAAAATATCCCTATTCTCTTTGCTGGGATGAAAGCTCCACTCAATCTCTGAGGAGAGTATGGAAGAAAATATGAGGCGATCTTTCCCAAGCTTGCAAAAGAATATAAGCTTGTATATATGGATTTTTTCCTTGAGTGAGTTGCTCTGAAGGCAAATCTCAATCAAGATGATCGCATCCATCCTACAGCATCCTGATACACCATAGTCGTAGGGAATCTTATGGAGATACTCGAAGATGAAAAATTGATACAAAAATAATATGACTTATCTTCGTCTCCAAAAAATAGATCTTTTGCGAGGATTTTCCGTCATCGGTATGATATTGTTTCATGCGAATTATATTTTGGAAGGAGTATTTCAGAGAGATTTGATCCCACTTCCTGATGATTTTTGGGATATACTTGGTCCGACGGTAGCAATCTGTTTTATCTTCCTTTCGGGATTTTCCTATTTTCTTACTTCTCGAGAAAGATCAGCTGAATATATTCTCAGGCATGCATTCCACCGAGTGATATTGCTCTGAAGTATAGCCCTTATGATTACATTCGTAACATGGTATTTCATACCGAGCCAGAGAATATTTTGGGGGATCATTCATTTTTTTGCTCTTAGCGCCGCGATATTTCCTATTTTTTCTCTTGTAGGGAAGTATACGATTATTTTTTGAATTTGATTTTTATTTCTTGGCTATTTTTTTGGGGATATTCGAGTCGTTACGGACTTCCTCATACCCTGGGGATGGATCCCTGCATGATTTTTTTCTGCTGATTATTATCCTATATTTCCATGGTTTGGGTATGCGCTTATCGGTCATGGGATTGCATATTGGCTCTACCGTTTTCATCTTCTTGGATTTTTCAAGTCATGATGAGGGAGTGTGTTTGCACCAATCAGATATATCTGAAGACATGCCCTTTGGTTTTATGTCGGACATGCTCCTTTTCTCTATGGGATTTTTCGTCTTTTTTTATAAAAATCCCTCTGACCAAGAGGGATTTTTATATTTTTATAATTATTGTACGTCGCTTGCTTGAGCCATAGTAGAGTCGACTTCATTAGAAGATACTTTGCAAGTTTTTGTACTTGCGCGGAATGTATCCCAATTGGTCTTACGACTGACCTTAAATGCTTCACGAGCAGATTTTGCTGTCGTATTCCAAGCAGACCAAGCAGCTTCACGAGCAGTTTTACGTGCTGCTTTATCGCTTAGCATCCATGCAGCATCGAGGGCTTTCGCACGAGTATCCATACCAGCAAGGAGTGTACTCGTAAGAGTCGCATAGGCAGAGCGGATACCAGCTTCACGAGTGGATACCGCAGTGCGGACACATGTAAGCTGAGCTTCAGTGATCGCTACTGTCATTCGTTCTGATCGCATCATACGATTTGAATCGTCAGCATGAGCAAGAGAAGTCATACCCGTAAGAGAGATAGCACTAACAAGAGCGAGAGAAAGAATTTTGTTCATAGAAAGAATTAAAAAAATAAGGCACCAATAGGATAGCATATGTTTTTTAAAAAACAAGAGTTCAAGTCTTGAAAATCCTCGTGTGATATTTTAAAATGAGAAATATTTTTTCTCGAGGAAGTGCTTCCTTTCCGAGAAAACTTTGTGATAGAGGGCTTTGATATGTTCACAGTATTTTCTCTTTGAATTCAGAGAATCTTCACAGAGGCAGAAGGAATGTATATCAAATATTGACAATAATATATTTTATATTAGTATTCTTATACCAATACCCCACTTCTGCCAATCAGAGAAGTGATCCACCCAACCGTTTCAGGAGAAACACATGTTCCGTCGTTTGTTCATTGCCGCTTGCGCCCTCATCCTTGCCGCCTGCGGTGGCGGAGGAAGCAGCGATGCCCCGTTCCGTGTGCCATCGATTTCCACCCCAACTGCGGGACTGTTGCCCCGTCTGGGCTATATCGTGGTCAATATGGAGGGGACCAATCGTCGTCCCGACAGCATCACGATCGGACTGAGTTCGCTCGTGTATGACGCCTCCAATGTGGTCATCTGTGCCCGCGAGATTGGTTCCTCGGCATCGTGCGGCGGTCCTGGTACCACTGGACGTCAGTCGATGCCGACTCGTGGCCCCATCACCCTCGATATCTGGAGGCTCCAATCCGTGGCTTCCTGGTACGAATGGAAGCCGACGGGTTTCGAGATCATCTTCTATCGTCCTGACTACTTCTGGGTCGGTGATCAATTCACCTTTTCCATCAGTTCGGCGGCGTTCGATGACTACGATCGCACGATCATTGTCCCGTACAACTTCCCGGTCATGCTGATTCGCTGATCCACTGACTCGCTTGCTTCATCATGATGGCAAGTGAGCGCACAAAAGATGCCCCTACGGGGGCGTTTTTGCATTTTATTAATAGAAGATTTCTTGATAATTCTTGAGAAGTCGTATACTTCTTTTATATTCGGATTTTCGAATATTTACTTTTTATTCTCTTTGATTATGAAAACGCTATACTGGATCATCTGATCAATCCTATTCCTCTCTCTTACTGCTTGTAGTTCTCGACCGAGTCAGTCTGATGTTACGCCACCAATACAAACTCAAACACCAAGTACTACTATACAATCAGGTGCAAAAATGAGCTTCTTCATCACAAGCGTGAATCCTGGCGGTGGAGGAAATCTCGGTGGACTCGCTGGTGCTGATGCGTATTGTCAGAGTCTTGCAAATTCAGTGGGTGCAGGGGATCGTACATGGAGATCCTACCTCAGTACTACGGCATCAGGTCGTGTAGTATGAGTGAATGCTCGAGACCGTATCGGGAAGGGTCCATGGTACAATGCGAAGTGAATGCTCGTAGCTGATAGTCTCGAAACACTTCATGGAATGAATGCTCTCTCGAAAATGAATTCACTCGATGAGAAAGGAAATACTGTTCTCGGCCGAGGGGATGATCTCAATAATCATGATATCCTCACAGGAAGCATACCAGATGGAACAGCATCTGGCTCAACTACGGATACAACGTGTGGTAATTGGACGACAGGATCTGGTGGTTCTGCGATCGTCGGACATCATGATCGTATCGGGATCAATGAGAGTGAGCCGATGAAGTCTTGGAATTCATCACATGGGACACGAGGATGCAGTCTCGAACAACTTCGTACGACAGGTGGAGCAGGACTTTTCTACTGCTTTGCAGAATAATTATCTTAAAAAAATAACTCTCATGAACATGGGAGTTATTTTTTTTATCTGATCGATAATGACTATATATCTGAAGCTCGCTCAGAAAGATAGCTCCTTGAGAGTGCTCTATAGCTCTTTGTCTGAAATGCGAGAAGGGTGATGATGAGTCCTATAAATCCTGCAAAGACGAATATGAGTGCCATCGCACGGTCAGGAGTCGTCCCCCACCATCCACCAAATATCTCATCTCAAGCTGGACTTGCGAGCCATGGTATGACGAGAAACTGCGTAAGTGGCCCGACCATAAATGCGGTGAGCGGAGAAGCGATATTTTCGAGTGATTGCCCGAATCCAAATACTCGACCCTGACGCTCAAGTGGTACGACTTTCTGGAGGATCGTCTGTTCAGAGGCTTCTGCCATAGGTCCGATGATCATCCAGAGGAAAAATCCTACACCTACAAACCATATCGATGATACGACCGGGAAGAGGAGACAATTGAGCCATCCGAAGAAATTCAAAATGAGAAGCGTTTTGACGGGATTCTTTCAAAGTCCATATCGTGCTACAAGACCCCCTCCGATGATGAATCCTATACTCGTGATCGCGAGGACGATCCCCCAGATTTCGACGGAGACGAGTGAGAGTCCATAAGCATCCATAAGTGCCATAAATACTCATCCGAGGAAATTATTGATCATAGCGAAAAATATCATAGCGAAAAGCCCAGATATTCCAGCAATTACTTTTATGGTTCATCGGATATCGATTTTTTTGTCATCCTCATGTCGATCATCGAGAAGTGGCTCAGGTGGGAATGAGAGAAAAAGAAGATGGAGAATGACGACGAGCGTGACCGCAAGGACTATCCCTACCGCCCAGGTCATCCCGAGGCGCCCGATGATGAACCCTGAGAATGCTGATACGACTGTGAAGACGAGGCCATTCACTGCGCCGATCTGACCATTTGCTTTATCTCGTCAGTCTTTGGGTATCATGATCGTCACGAGAGTCGAGAGGGCGATCATACGGATATTGCCCACGAAGACTCAGAGCATGGATACCAGGATGAATATCCAGAGCCAAGGATTCCACATATTTCCCCATGTCGAATCAGGGAGTACGAGTAGCATCGTGAAAGATATCGAGTAGAAGAAGAGTGATATGAGAGAAGAAGCGAGCATGACCTGTTTCTTTCTATGATGATCGACAAGGGATCCGAACCATATACCACCGAAGAGATTGAGAACGAGATAGATCCCTCCGAGCATCCCGGTGACAAATACTGAGCGTGTCTCGAGGTATGCCCAGAAGGTGATCGCAAACCAGAGGAGCATATTCGTGAATCCTGCGACTGCGGTATTGGCGAGGATGTGGGGAAAAAGTTTTTGTAAGTGCATATTTTATTTTCTCAGATACAGAGAGAGTGAAAGTGCAATAATAAGGAGTATGGACCAAAGTACAAAAAATACTTCGAGGGATTGATGAGTGTTTAGATATCCGATAAGAGGAGCCAGTCAGACATACGGTAAGGTACGCAGAAATGATGCGACTGAGAGCATCGTCGCACGATGTTCTTCTTTTATTTTTTTATTGAGACTATCACTCAAGGTTGGTTGGAGGATTTTGTCTCACGTATAGAGAAGGATCAGCGGGATATATCACCAATATCCGAGATCAAAAATCGAGAAAAGCAGAGCAAAAATCGAGAGAAGTACGAGACTGGTAATAAGTGGTGATTCTCGTATGTGCTCTATCTTTCGATGAAAAACCTCTAAAAAAGCGATACCGAGGAGTGTCATACTGGCAGCGGCTACCGACCCAAGGAAGGGACTAAAATGAAATCGATCAAGAAGTATGATGCGCAGTAGTCCAAATCCAAAGGTATAATAGAGTCCTCAAAGAATAAGGATAATCGGCACATAGAATCGAAGTTGGGGCATGAAAAAATCTCGAAAACTTATCCCAATAGAGTGGTATATTTCTCGTAATTGATGGAGAAAAATGGTATTATTGATAGGTTTTATGGGGTCTTTGAGTCCTGAGACTGTGAGGATCGAGAGGAAAAATGCAATCGCCGTAAGGTACCACGGAATCGCTGGATTCCATGTATGAATCCATCATCAGAGAACAGTCGCGAGAAGTCCTGCCGCCATACTCCACTGAGATCCTCGCGTCACGAGTTTTTTCCATTCATTTGAATCAGGGTCTATCTTCAGGCTACTATAGAAGAGTGCATCATCAGTACCAGATGCACACGCCCACCCGATCATGAGGATAGCTTGTCCGATGACGAAAGTCGCAAATTCTGTCCCAAATACTTGGATCAGTATTCCACTTCCGATAAGCACCTGTCCGAGTTGTATCATCCGCACTCGTCCGATCCGATCGGCGATGGCTCATGAAGGGATCTCGAAGAGGAGTCCTATAGAGAAGGCAAGTGCATCGAGCATCCCGATCTCAGCATCAGTGATATAGATACGATAGAAATAGAGCCATACCACACTAAAAAACCAGAGGTTCGTGAGGACTCTATAGGCGATATATCGGGTTTTGAGAGGGATGATATCGTGCATAGAGGGATTATCATGATTTTCTTCTTTATTTCAACTTCTCACGATAGAACTTCACTACGCCTTCCATAAAATTCGTCCACTCTCTCGAAAACTCGTGACCCTCTCCCGCATACTCGATATACTCGAGATCGACTCCCGCTCATCGAAAAGTCGGATCCATATATCGAGCCCACTCGATCGGACAGCTGTCATCATTGGTCCCCCAGTACATCTGTATCGGAGTCTTGATTCGAGAGAGGTATCACTCTGGAGAAATCGGGAGAAATGTCCCAGAGTTCGAGAGATCACCGAGCTCTTTCTCGAGATTGGCATATTCACTATTTGTCAGTCGTGGCTTCATCCACTTTTGGAAATTATAGTATTCATTCGAATGCACTGGCGCATAGAGGACCGCCGCATCGACGAGATCAGGAT
>JAYVIJ010000054.1:0-3000 GCA_043770315.1 Candidatus Altimarinota bacterium
TATTATGTCAGCAAAAGTAAATTTCTTAAATAGTATAAATCGAGTAGCTGAAACCGCATTTTTAATAAAGCCTATTTTAGAAAATTCTCTGAAAAAAAATGTTTTGACTGCTGAATGAAAGAAGACCTTTTGAAGTTGAAACTATGATAATTATTATGAAGTCTGGACCTGATGATTTAGTGATAAATTTTTTGATATGAGCATCATAGTGAAACTTGGAACAGAGATTGAGATGGGGTTGAAGTATTACTATATGGAAAAGGTTGGACATAAAAACTTAAGAGACCTCATGGGTGATACAAACCACACTAAATGAATATTCCAAAGACTTCTTCCTTGGTCTGGGGATAATGTAATGGATCTATACAAACGAAAACTTCAGACTGAGCTCATATCTGTCTCGAAATTTTCGAGTCTTCAAGAAATTATGCTGCTTAGACATTTATATGCACATAATTCATGACTTTTAGATGATAAATTCATACAAAATTATCATCGCCTAACAAGAGAAGATATTCTTACTTTACCAGAAATAAATTGAGTCTATCCTCAGGAAGATGTATATTTTTTTAAACCACTGAAGAAATTATCTAATTTTATTGAAGATAGTAGACACTTTATTAATGAATTTCCTTAGAAGAGGAAGTATTTTTTAATTCTTGTATTCCCCTCATTTTCGCATAAAATAAGAGAGTTTCATTTATTCTCTTATTTTTTTCTATGTCTGTTACTCTCCCATGGATGATGATCGTCATCATGACGGTTGCGTGTTTTGCTCTCGGTGCGGTATGGCACGGGCCACTTTTTGGCAAACTCTGGATGCGTATCCATCACGGCAAGGACAGCTTCAATGCTACCGAGATACAAGAATCCATGAAGGGTATGTGGAAACTCATGGTAGCGGAATTCATCGCTACTGGACTCATGGTTATGCATCTCGCTGTCCTTATCGAGATCATCCCATCATTCTCTGGTATGCACCTTGCATTCTTCGTATGGATAGGATTCGTCCTCCCGACGATGACATCGACGGTGATCTGGGGTGCAGATACAAAAAAATACATGGCAACCAAGATAGCCGTATCGAGTATCTGTCGTCTCATCGGCCTCCTCGCCGCTGGATATGTATTCTCTAATATGTAGTCCATATGGATCCTATCGACACCTATATCTCTGCCTCTCCTATCGAACACCAAGGAGCTCTCTCGAAACTGCGAGATATCCTCCGCGATATACTCGTGCATCTCGGATATGAGGAGTGTATCAGCTATGGGATGATCGGGTATGTCGTACCCTTCTCGCTCTATCCTCAGGGATATCATTGCAAGCCAGAGCTCCCTCTTCCCTTCGTCAATCTCGCGAGCAAGAAGGCATGAGTACATATCTATCATATGGGTATGTGAGCGAGTCCAGAACTGCTCGAGTGGTGGAAAAACGAATATGAGAGGCGTAATATCGGAAAACTCGATATGGGAGTTGGTTGTATCCGGTTCAAGAAAATAGAGAATATCCCGTACGATCTCATCGGAGAACTCATACAAAAAATACCTGCAATCGAGTGGATATCACTCTATGAGAAAACATATAGAAATAAAAAATAAGCATATATACGAAATCAATTAGTACCTTGTCGAATAACCAGTACACTTATAATGCCTCAACAAGTAAAGCCTCATGTGGAGGAATATATGATTACAGGCGAATCCGAGAATAGAAAATAGTGTACCATCAACAGAAAGAAGATATTCGCAAGTCAAAATAAATTTTTCTTTTGTTACATATAGGTTATACTCGTATAATATGTGGAAGTACTGGTATGTCCATTTTTAGTCTTTATCCCTATTCATTATGCTTACAAAAACATGAGTTGCTCTCGCAATCAGCTTAGTTTCTGGCTTTATAGCGATGACACCTTCTGCATCTGCGTGTTTCATTTTCTCTGGTGTCTCTTATGGCGGTTTGATTACATTTGATGGATGTGCTTTTTTTGTACCAGTCACATTTTTATCTACTGCTCCAGATGCTACAGTATGAGTAGCGTATACTGCGACAAATCTCCTCGCATCAGGTACTCCCGTCATAGTAACAGCCAATGGAGTACCAAATGGGATGTCCATATCTGCAAATGGCATCCTTTCGGGGACTCCCCTCTCTGCTGGAACTTATACCATGAATCTTTCATGAATAAACTTTGTTAATATGGTAGGAGATGGGGTGGTAACTATTGTTGTTAATAATCCAGCTCCAGATACAATAGCACCAGTCATCACGATGAATGGCACCAATATCTCTCTGATAGCCGGTACTGTCTACACTGATGCAGGTGCGACTTGTAAGGATAATAGAGATGTATCTTGTGTAGTCGTTACCACCAGTACAGTAAATACTGCTGTCGCAGGTACATATACAGTCACATATCAAGCGATAGATGCAGCAGGCAATACCGCTATTCCAGTAGTTCGTACTGTCACTGTGACTCCAGTTATCAAGGTCGACGAAAGTAACAAAATCATCACAGCAATATCTACTACGACGATCAATATCGGAACTCTCGTCATCCATATCACTCCAACAACCATCGTGAGGCTCAAGAATAACAGCCCCCTCAAGGTCGGTGATCTTATCGAATACAAGGGTACCAAGAATACTGATGGATCCGTGACAGCAACTTTCATCAGGATCCAGTAAGTCAAATCTTTCACAAAAAGTTCGCATAGCAATATGCGAACTTTTTGTTTAAAAAAAGTAGGAAAAAGGTATAATTGAGGAGCAGTGGGGGCTATTTTAGGGCAAATAGAAAAAATAGTGTGCTGTTTGCACACTATTTTTTGCTCTGTGAAGCCAAAAGAATAGGATAGAAGTGGTAGATAGTTTCTCTATCGTAACTCTTATTTCTTTTTCACCGTAATATGCCAAAAAAAATGTCCTAAGTGTTGATCTAACAATTCGAAAAAGAATGGTCGAAATCAGAGTAATTCTCAAAAACTCAAATGTCTGGAT
>JAYVIJ010000055.1:0-8109 GCA_043770315.1 Candidatus Altimarinota bacterium
TGGCCCTTCGCTGTACGCTGCATCTCAGGGATCTCATAGGTGGGAAGTCGAAACACTCGTCCCGTATTCGTAAAGAAGAGGAGGGTATTATGATTTTTGGTAGAGAGGATACTCGCGATCTCATCTTCATCTTTCACAGCGGTCGTGATTCACTTACCGCCACGACGCTGCGCACGGAAACTTGATGCCTTCACTCTTTTGATATATCCATTCTTTGAGAATGTTACGACGACATCTTCATTTGGTATAGTATCTGTAGGATTGAACTCCCCTATCGCACCCGCATGGACCTCTGTCCGGCGAGCATCTCCATATTTTTCTTTGATTTCGATCAGTTCGTCACCGATGATTTTCTTCACACGAGCTGGATTGGCAAGGATATCCTTGAGATCAAGAATAAGTGCATGTTTCTCAGCAAGTTCATCTTCGATCTTTTTGCGTTCGAGACCCGCAAGTTTCTGAAGTTGCATTTCGAGGATGGCCTGAGACTGCTTTTCTGATAATGAGAACTTTTGCATCAAGGCAGCATGCGCTTCTTCTTTAGTTTTCGATTCCTTGATAGTCTTGATGACCGCATCTATATTATCGAGAGCGATCTTGAGTCATTCGAGGATATGTGCCCGTGCCTCGGCGACAGCAAGATCATACCGAGTACGTCGAACGATAATCTCATCACGATGGGCGATAAACTCTACGAGCATCTCACGAAGATTGAAGAGTTTCGGCTGCAGTCCACGACCCGTGAGAGCGATCATATTGAATGAAAAACTCGTCTGAAGTGAGGTGAGTTTATAGAGTTGATTGAGGACTTTTTTGGGGAAAGCATCACGCTTGAGTTCGATCACGACCCGGACTCCATCTTTATTGGATTCATCGCGAAGCTCAGCAATACCGATGATCACTTTCTCGATGACGAGATCTGCGAGCTTTTCGACGAAATCCTTTTTATTCATCTGATACGGTACTTCAGTGATGATGATAGCTTCACGCCCATTTTTCATCTCTTCGATATTGGCACGACCGCGCATCACGACTGATCCACGACCACGAGCATATGCTTCGAGGATATCCTTCTTGTTATATATGATTCCTCCTGTAGGAAAATCTGGTCCGTGGATAAATTGCATCAGGTCTTCGATCGTGATTATATCTGGCTCTGGATGGCTCAAGATGAACATAAGTCCATCGACAAGTTCAGAGAGGTTATGCGGAGGGATATTCGTCGCCATACCGACTGCAATACCCATGACTCCATTGAGAAGCAGATTGGGAATCCGAGTAGGTAATACTGATGGCTCTTTCGTCGAAGCATCGTAGTTATCTCTCCAGTCGACAGTTTCTTTATCGATATCTGCAAGCATGAGCTCTCCAAGTCGAGCCATCTTCACCTCTGTATAACGCATCGCTGCAGCACTATCACCATCCATAGATCCGAAGTTTCCTTGACCATCTACAAGTGGATATCGAAGAGAAAAATCTTGAGCCATACGCACCATCGCCTCATAGACGGAGCTATCACCATGTGGGTGGTACTTACCAAGTACATCTCACACGACGCGTGCAGACTTACGATGCTTCCCTGTAGCGCGTACTCCACCATCATACATCGCATAGAGGATACGACGATGAACTGGCTTCATCCCATCACGAATATCAGGAAGAGCACGCGAGATGATGACAGACATAGCGTAGTCGAGATAGCATGTTTCCATCTCATCGACGATATTACGATTTTGGTCACCACCGTATGACATTCCTGTCATAACAGATGGAGGAAGTGGAGCTAGGTTTTCAGTTTCTTCTGGGAGGATATTTTCTGGCATAGAAAGGGCTTAAATAACAGAAGTAGTATAGGGAAATAGGTCACTATTGCAAATGAAAAACTCCCATCTTTGACGGGAGATTAGTGAAAATATATTTGATTTTACAAATCAGTAAAGTCGATCTGATCGGTAGATGAAGAAGACGTCGAATCAAGAGGAAAAGTACTCGTAGAGCCATTTCCACTAAAAATACCATTTGCTATATCCTTAATCGAACGAAATATTACATCAGGACCAAGGTATTGCTTCATATTCTCAAGACCCATAAACTCGACAATCTTTGGGGCGATAAACAGTGCAACGACGATCACGATCAATCCAATAACTGAATACCGAATACTATTAATGGCTGGCTTTACTTTTTCATCCTTTCAACCAGAAAGAATAAGCATTACTCCACCCCAGACTATAAAAATAACAGCGCAGAGAACAGCTACAAGTACCACAATAGCAACTCCAGTAGTAATCATATTTCCAGCACTATAGTCACTACCGATATTTGCGAGAGTAGTGGCGGCTTGAGCATCAGGAATGTTAAAAATAAATTCCATATAGACAATAAAGTTTAAAGATCAGAAAAATCGGAAGGGAGGCCATTTGTAGTATCAAGAGTATCGAGTTTTGTATCAGAAGAAGATTTGGTATTGAAAATTCGAGTAGAAATATCTGTCATCTTAGAAAAGATAATACTTGGGCTTAGCTCATCAGCAAATGGGAGTCAAAACAGCTTCAAAGCCTTTGGTGTAACAAAAAGTATCAAAATCAATACAATAAGTCCAAGAAAAGCATGTCGAATATGATTGACTGCTGGTTTTACTTTTTCTTCATTTCATCCTGAGGTAATAAGAAGAAAACCTCCCCATATGCTGTACAATACTGCTAATAATCATGATATCAAAACTACAATCGCTATAGCTATCTGTATCATTTCTGTAAGAGAAATATTTATACTTACTGGATTCGGCAACATAGAAGTGGAAAAAAGAATATACAAAACAAAAAAACCAGTTTCTCTTCTAATTGTATAAAAATTACCATGAAAGTAAAATAATTTTACACAAAGAAACCTAAACCACCAGTTAGGCTTTATGAATATCCTCAATAATGCGAAGATTGGTACGAGTACCACTTTTAGAGCCAAAAACTCTCACTACTGTACGTAAAGAGTCAATCGTTTTTCCTCATCTTCCTATTATAGTACCCATATCTTCTGGTGCAACTTTCAAAGAAAGAAGAGTACCAAGTTCATCCTGTTTTTCAGTTATCTCTATCGATTCAGGATGATCAACGAGCATCTCTATAAGATTTTGAAGGAAATTTTTAGCATCCATAAAATGAAAGAATTACAAAATAAGGAAAACCCTCGAAATATTCGAGGGAAAAATTATTTATTCTTTGCAATGATCTTTGCGAGAGTCTCAGAATACTGCGCCCCGTTTTTGATATAACCAGCTGCGGCCTCCATATCCATATCAAGAGTTTTTGTGTGTGGGTCGTATGAACCAAGAACTTTACTAAAACCATGCTTTACAGCTTCCTTATGATCAGTAAGAACAACACGATATTTTACAACATGTTTTCTTCCAACGCGGGAGAGACGAATCTTAAGCATAAGTATAAATTTTTAAATATAAATTGAGAATTATTTTGTGGTGCCCAGGACGGGGCTCGAACCCGTACTCCCGAAGGAAGAGGATTTTAAGTCCTCCGTGTCTACCATTCCACCACCCGGGCGAGGGGTAGAATTTAGTATAGAGTCTTTAGTATTTAAGATAGAGGATTTCTCTTCTATATACTAAATACCAAATACTAAATACTATTTATAGGATTCCTTTCTTCTTGAGTGTTTTGATTGCTTTTGCTGAAAGTCTTACACGAAGAGTAGCTCCAGTAATAGGATCTTTAATATTTCTCCAGAAAAGATTTACAAAGAATTTTCTCTTTGTACGTCGAACTGAGTGAGATACATTATTTCCTACAGATGTTCTTTTTCCGGTAAGTTGGCAGACACGAGACATAATATTGAGTTTTAGAAGTTACAATGAATGATGTGGAAGAAAGCTTTCCAATAATGGAGACTCACGACCAAACTTTGGAAATTACATGACTTTAATTTCGACACCGACACCAGCAGGTATATTGATCCCCTGAAGAAGCTCAAGTGTCTTTGGAGTAGGATCCATAACGTCGATAAGTCTCTTATGACGACGAATTTCAAATTGCTCACGAGCATTCTTGTTTACAAACGTAGAACGATTGAGGGTAATCTTTTCAATTTTTGTAGGAAGTGGTACTGGACCTACAACCACAGCTCCACTATCTTTTGCAGTAGCGACAATTTTTGTTACTGCTTCATCGACAACCTTGTGCTCAAATGCCTTTACGATAATACGAATCTTGTTGTGAGAAGTTGTCTCTGTTTTTTTAGAAGCCATGGGTATTTTAAGGAAAAGAATAAAAATCTTATGACTCCCCAGAGAGTCTCTGGAGAGAGTATAAAACTTCTAGAATTATGCAATAACTTTCGCAACCACACCTGAACCAACGGTACGACCACCTTCACGAATCGCGAAGCGAAGACCTTGATCCATAGCAATTGGAGCACCGAGTTCGATGACCATCTTGATATTATCTCCAGGCATTACCATCTCGACACCAGCTGGAAGCTCAATTGCACCAGTCACATCAGTCGTCCTGAAATAGAACTGTGGTTTGTATCCAGGGAAGAATGGAGTATGACGTCCACCTTCATCTTTCGTAAGTACGTATACTTCAGCCTCAAACTTTGTATGAGGTTTAATTGATCCTGGCTTACAGAGAACTTGTCCACGCTCGACGTCAGTACGCTCGATACCTCGAAGAAGAAGTCCTGCATTATCTCCAGCTTGACCTTGATCAAGAAGCTTATGGAACATTTCGATACCAGTGACAGCTGTCTTACGTGTATCACGAACTCCGACGATCTCGATCTCATCACCAAGCTTGATCACACCCTGTTCGATCTTTCCTGTTACGACAGTACCTCGACCCTTAATAGAGAATACATCTTCTACTGGCATGAGGAATGGCTTCTCAAGATCTCTCTGAGGAACAGGAACGTATGCTTCGATAGCATCGAAGAGAGCGATGACTTCCTTCGCACCATATGCCTTTTCCATATCTTCTGGATTTTCGAGTGCCACAAGACCAGAACCACGAATTACTGGAAGATCATCTCCAGGAAAATCATACTTCGAAAGAAGTTCACGGATTTCCATCTCGACGAGATCAAGCATTTCAGTATCATCTACCATATCACACTTATTCATCCAAACAACGATAAATGGAACACCTACCTGACGAGCAAGAAGGATATGTTCACGAGTCTGAGCCATAGGTCCATCAGTAGCGGCAACCACGAGGATCGCAGCATCCATCTGAGCAGCACCAGTGATCATGTTCTTGACATAGTCAGCATGTCCGGGACAGTCGACATGTGCGTAATGACGAGTTGCTGTCTGGTATTCGACGTGTGCAGTATTGATAGTAATACCACGTGCCTTTTCTTCTGGAGCAGCATCAATCTTATCAAATGCTGTAACTTCACCTCCGTATTTCTTTGCAAGAACAATAGAGAATGCAGCCGTAGAAGTAGTCTTTCCATGATCGACGTGTCCGATAGTACCGATATTCAAATGTGGTTTTGATCTGTCGTATGTAGCCATATTGAGAAAAAATAAATAAAATAAAATTAAGTGCCTATAGATTGTATATAAAACGAGCAAAATGCAAGTTTATTTCTTGGTTTTTTGCATCTTCTTGTTTATACGAGTGATTGCTTTTTTGAGTTTCTTGTGAGCAGAGGAAGTAAGACGTGGCATAGAAAAAAAATTATGTTTTAGATTTTACTCGGATTAATAGCGTATTTTTTAAATTTAGCAAGAATCACTGACATAGCATTTTGGAGCCAGACAGTCTCACCCTCAAAAGCAATACGCTGCTGAAGTTTCTTATAGTGCTTAATTGCATTTTGTAATTTTCTTCCTGAATATGCTCCTTTTCTTTTTACAGAATAGATCATATTATGGGGACGTTTGTTTCTGACTCACATATTCTTGAGATTTTAGAAAGTAGATTACATATTACAGAAGGAAAGATCGGAAGATTATCTAAAATCTAGAATCCAACATAATGTATGGTGGAGCCTAAGGGAGTCGAACCCTTGACCTCCTGCGTGCAAAACAGGCGCTCTAGCCAACTGAGCTAAGGCCCCAAAAGGGGAAAAATGGCGGTGCTGACGAGACTCGAACTCGCGACCTCTGCCGTGACAGGGCAGCGCTCTAACCAACTGAGCTACAGCACCAGAAAGGAACTAGTGGCATTCGAATAGTTTATGTGTACACACAAGGCTTCCAAATGCGAGCGGAGTATATATACGTTTTTCGAAAATGCAAATATTTTTTATGACAAAATAAAAAATACTCTTAGGTGACTCTATTTATACCTTTACATAGCGGGTCAATGCTATAAGTGCCGAGAATAATCCGAGAAAGAAAAAGACTCATAACTCCATAAAAAACATCCGTGGAAATGCCGTATGTATGTTTGCATGAAGATTCATCAGTGGTCCATCGATAAACTCTACTGGCACAAATATACTTAATAATACAATCCCACTCATTGCAAAAAGTGTAGCAATACTTCCATAGAATGCTCCCTGAAGGAGAAATGGTCCATAAATAAAAGAAGAGCGTCCTCAAACAAGTTCTATGATTTCGATTTCTTGTCTATGAAAAAATACAGAGTTTCCGATAACGGTATAAATAATAACTGCTACAGTAAACATAAACAATCCAAGCAGCGCAAATACTCAATACTCAAGAGTCGAAAGGAGTTTTACGACTATACTCACACGTTGGAATTGACTCTGATAATCAAGATACTTCCGATCTAAGGCATCTTTATCATAAAAAAAGATATCCTTTTCTTTTTCGAGGATTTCATTGAATGTATTGTATTGATCGAGGGGAATATTATCAATTCGCAGGGAATCAGGAAGTGGATTTTCTCCAGTATTTTCTATAAGAGCCGTAAGATCAGGATTTCGCACTTTAAGAAGATTGAGGGCATCTTTTTTAGAGATTACTTCTATGGAAATACCCGTAAAAGCCGTCTGAAGGGTATAGGCAAGAGTCCGAACTCGTGAATCACTCGTGGTATAGCCACTCTGAAAACTTATAGTAAATGAAATCCTATTATTCACTCCTTCGATAAACCGCTCTGAAGTGTAGAGTACTCAAAGAAGAATATTCACAAAAAAGATAAGAAGTGCAATCACAAAAATAGACGAAAGAGAGAGGAGTGGATTACGGATAATATTACGAAAAGCGTATTTCAGGATGCGCATGAGAAAGATAGTGTAAAATGCATTTGGATTATATGAAAAAAATGATATGTCGCAACAAAAAGAATATCACAAGACTCTTCCTTTATTTCATAATTATTTCTTGAGAAAAAGTTAAAAAAATATCGAAAATTGCAAAAGCTCCCGAAAATACTAGGAGCTTCTGATTTTGCGGCGGACCGCTTCATTTCCTTCCTTTACAAATTGGAAGGGAAAAAACAATCTCACGATATATTTTTTATGTATTGAGATTGATATGCTAGCCTCATTCTTCGATCTTCCGACCGAGTCAACTCTTCGATCCTGCTCGACGTCGGCAGTACAAAATCAACGCCAAGGCAAATAAACCACTCGGAAGCATAACCCCCGTCCCGAGCTCTGGGATAAGTGCCATGGGTGCCCAGGTCAACTGGATGTTGTACCCACCCCCCGTGATCATAGGGTTGACAGCACTAATCTCCAAGAGATGGTTGCTCATTTCCGTTCCGAGAAGAGGACCGAAGTGAGTATCGAAGACCTCGCCGTCGATGACGAGCTTCAATCCTGCATTTTCTCCGAAAGCCAAAACACTCCCTGTGAGTGTCCCCGGATCGGTGGCAATGCAAAAGAGATCAAACCATGGCTCAACATCGGGACGACTCACGGTCATCGCAAAGGTCTGAGCAGACTCTCCCCCAAATACCACCTCTTCACAGGCATGAACGACGGAACCAAAGACAAAAGACAAGAGCAGTGAAACAATTGCGCGAATCATGATGATCCTCCATACTGAACATGAATCCACTTCGTTTATAAAGTGGGCTTGATCGTACAGCAATCGATCTTCCATATTTTATATTAATAGTGAATATTGTCAAATATTGTTTTTTAATTACTAAAAAAATCATGAATAAAAGATACTTT
>JAYVIJ010000056.1:0-23597 GCA_043770315.1 Candidatus Altimarinota bacterium
GCGGAGGGACAGAGATTCGAACTCTGGGTACCTTGCGGCACGGCAGTTTTCAAGACTGCTGCAATCAACCACTCTGCCATCCCTCCGGATGTGTGGTAGGGGCAGTATATAGTGACTCACTGTTTTGTCAAAATTATTTTTCATTTTTTATACGGATATACATCCCATCTCAGAAACTAAAAAAACGATATCATTTTTCTATCGCCTTGTTATAAACAGAAAGCATAGATTCATAGCTGGAAAATGCACATACAAGCATGAGAAGCGTCGATTCAGGAAGATGAAAATTGGTAATAAGATCATCAACGAGATAAAATTTCTTTCCTGGATAGAGATAGATTTCTGTGGAAAAAAGGATAGAATTATTTTTGCTATCGTGTTCTACTCAAACAATATAATATTCTTCAGGAATATCTTCGCAAAGTACATCCCAGTATATTTTTGTTTCCTCGGAAAAATTAAGTCCTTCTTTTTTTTGTAATACCTTCCAAAGGTATGGAAGAGATTCGATTGTACGACAGACGGTAGTACCAACAGCGAGTATTTTCTTACCATCAGACTTTAGATCAGCTATTCTTGTGAAGAGATTACTCGATATCTCGATCATTTCATGGTGAATATGATAATCACGGATATCAGTTGTATCGACTCATTTAAATGTTCCAAGCCCCACATGCAGGGTGACATATTCTTTATTATGGGAGAGTCTTCGAAGAAGTTCTTTCGTAAAATGGAGTGATGCTGTCGGTGCCGCCACAGAACCATCTTTCTCAGCAAAAGTTGTTTGATAATCAACTTCTTTTGATGTATCGTATTCAATATAGGGAGGAAGGGGAAGTTCCCCATAGGTATTCATAATTTCTTCGATCGATATATCATATGCACGCAGATATCTTCCACTTTCTGATATTCCCGTAACCTCTAGGTATCATTTTTCGAAATATATTTTGGTGCCAACTTTAAATTTTTTTCCTGGTCGTACGAGGGCTTCAAAACCTCCATCGAGCTGTTTTTGGCAAAAAAGTATTTCTCCATCTGAAAGTAGATTCTCTTTTCAGTCGGGTCATTGCATCTTGATATTTTTGAGTCGGATACGTGCTCTTAGAACGCGAGAGTTATTGAAAAATATTACTCGATCCTCTGGGATATACTCATCGAGATTCCAGAAAGTCGACTCTTCTATGAGTCATCCAGTGTCTCGATCGATAATCATCAGTCGAGCATCATGATGTGGGTGTACGGCTTCTTGTGCTATAAGTTCAGAAGGAAGATGATAATGATAATCAGATCGAGCGTACATGGGGTAGGGGGGTCGTAAATAGAGAATAAATAGAGAGAAATCAAGGGAACTCGTTTTTTTGATACAGAGTATACTATAAAGATCTCATTTGCCAATATTTTCCCCACTCTTTTATTTTACCTTTTTGGCTATTTCTCTATAGTAAGAGCATGAAATATTTTGGCATACTTATAGGGATATGTTGTATCATCTCCTCGTGTTCATTCTCAAAGAAAAATACCGCTACTGGAAGTACTCAAGATGCCCCACCAAAAGCATATGTCGCCTCTATCACTTCTGATGAGCGAATCGAGCTTGCAAAGAAGCGCAAATCTTATATTACAGGAATTCGAAAATGAGATTTTTATTCCCTGCGAAATGCCCCAGAAGATGCATTGTCTTATTATCTCGAAGTGCAAGAAAAGCTCCCGAATGATCAAGTTGTTCGTAAGAAAACGGCAAATGTCTACTATCTTCTCAAAAATTGGTCACGATCTTATGAGGAGTATATCAAAGTGCCTTTGAGCGAACTTGCAGAATCTGAAATTAAGCAACTACTTGATGCGCTTTTTTTTGATGATAATGCCTTTGATCGACTTTGAGAAATACAAAAACTGAGTATATCTACAGGTGCCGTTGATTATTATAAAATAGTCGATATGTGTTATAGTGGTATTCATAATTGTATAGTAAGCATTGAAGCCTATTCATGATCTGAAATACGGTTACAAGATTTACAAGTACAAATCAAAAAGTCACAAAAAATTTCCCCTGACTATCAATATCGAAATCTCTTGGTATCAGCGAAGTTTTATGAACTCTGAGCTTATAGAGCTACAGAAAAGATTGCTCGAGAAATGCTTTTGGAGCGCCCTGACTATATGGAAGTGAAGAAAATACTCTGATTCTCACTCTTTGAACTCGGAAAATATGAAGAATCGAAGAAATATATATTAGACTATCTCTCTGCAAATCCGAGAGATATTGATTGTATTATTCGTCTTTGAGAAATATTTTTTCATCTTTCGGATTATATTTCTTCAAATCTTTATCTCAATAATGCTATTACGGCTTGATATACTCCGAAGACGAATCTCGAAAGACGACTTGCGTACAATTATTCTATGCTCGATGATATGGTCGGTATGATGAAAGTACTGGGGTATCTTCTTCAGGAACAAGATGCGACAGAAGATGATTTCGCAGTTGGGATTTCTGTTGCTATGAAAGAAGGACAGTATCCTCGTGCTCAGTCTTGGGCACAAGATGGCCTCTCAAAATTCGAAGGATCACATCACATTACTCCTCTTTATATTCGGGCTCTTCGTTTGCAAGGACAGATCGATAATGCATCTGCAGTCATCCAAAATACTCCAGAAGCTGATATGATAGAAAATCCAAATTATTTTCTCGAAAAAGCTATCATTTTTTATGAGCTGGGTGATAGAGAAAGTGCAAAGAAGCTTTTTGGTGAGCTTATACAGCTTACGGATTGGCCAGATATTGCCGAAGAAGCTCGGATCTACCTTGCTCGTATAGAAACCCCTTAATCTCCTCTTTTATGTTTAAAAAAGATTTTCCAGTATTTCATGCACATCCAGAGACTATATATCTTGATTCAGCATCGACAGCACAAAAACCACAGAAGGTGATCGATGCTCTGGCAGATATTTTCACGCACTCATATGCTAATATTCATCGATGAGCATATGATCTCTCGGAAAAAGCGGAAATTCTCTATGAGGGGTCGAAAGAGAAAGTCCGATGATTTCTTTCGGCAGCGTCGAAGCATGAGATTGTATATACCTATAATGCTACTTATGCATTCAATTTTCTTTCTCGTTCCCTCATAAAATCAGGAATGCTCGCATGCGGAGATCGTATCCTCCTCTCTGTCCTTGATCATCATGCTAATATCGTCCCATGGCAGATCATGGCAGAAGAATATGGAATTATTATTGATTGGATCGGTGTCACCCCCGAAGGGAGACTAGATTTAGCTGATCTTGAATCTAAAGTTTCAGGATCAAGACTCGTGAGTATAACAGCAGCATCGAATGTCACATGAGCTATTACTGATATTGCGAAAATTCGTGATATAGTAAAAAACGATAATCCTAATAGGATTTTGGTGATTGATGGAAGTCAAGCATTTCCTCATTTTGCTGTCGATGTTGTCGATCTCGACATAGATTTCTATATCGCTACTGGGCATAAAGTCATGTCTGACACAGGTATGGGCATACTCTATGGAAAGAAACCTCTCCTCCAAAAAATGAATCCTGCACTTTGTGGAGGTGGTGCGATTAATTTCGTCACACAAGAGTGATACGAAGCCGCATGACTCCCATATCGTCATGAGCCAGGGACACCGCATATAGCCTGAGCAGCATCACTCCTAGCAGCTATCGAGTACATCGAAAGTATCGGCGGGTATAGCGCTATCGAATCATATGAAAAAGATCTCGTCGAATATGCTCTATCGAAGATTGCAACACTTCCTCATGAGATCCGACTCATCGGTCCAAAAGATTCAAAAAATCGCCTTGGAGTATTTTCTTTCGCCTTCTCGAATCGTCATCCTGGCGATGTTGCTGAGACGCTTGCAGAGAAGGGAATATGTGTCCGTGTCTGACATCACTGTACGGAGCCACTCCATCAATATTTCGGCCTTCAAGCGACACTTCGCATGAGTCTTTATATCTATAATACCAAAGAAGATATAGATACGTTTTTTGATGAACTGAGACAAATCATCTGATGAAATAATTAGTTCATAATATCACTAAAATCTTCTCTGATACCATCTTTTTTATATTCATGGATGGCGTTTTTCACCGCGAGGAGGCCTATGAGTGAGGCATTTTTTCGGCGTGGAGAGATACCGTCCCCGATGATTTCTTTGATATAGTGTTCGTTATAAGTGAGGATTGTCTCGAGATTGACTCCAAGAAGGGATTCACCAGTGATAGAGGCACACGCAGTGGCGACGATCGACATATATCCATCGAAGGAATAGTCGATAAGAGTATTATCGTCTATTTTTAGAAATACTTCTATCACATCAGCACAGATGCGATTGTGTTCACGATAACGTATCGTCGCGTCGTCCATGATATATTTATTTCCTGGGTTTTGAGAGTATTCGATTATAAGGGAATTGGTATCCATTTTTCAATATAAGTTTTAATATCCGATTTTTAATGGTGAGCATGCTGAGGGTCACTGTGTCACGTGTGATTTTGCTTGTGGGCATCATGTCCATGCTCATCATGTGTAACAGTTCCACCATGTCCCCCATCATCATGATGAACCCCATGATCAGTATCATATTCTTTATCTTCTTTTTTACAGAGCTGATATGTCTCATACCATGTTGCCTCGACGAATATTTCGAGTGTAGAGTTCAGATGGACAATAAAAATGAAGAGTACAAAACTCAGTATTCAAAATATAATAAGGAGTATGATCTGTACGCTGACAATCGTAAAGAATGTCACAATGCTCGATATAACGAATGGAAGTACAAGAAATATGATTGCGACAATAATCGTACGAAGATAGAGGAGGATCATCGTATAATACAGCTGTATCGTAATACCAATATGTCGCACAGCCATTCCTGTAGATAGGGAGAGGCTTTCTATAACTCATCGATTCTCAAAAATAATAAAGAATTTCGCATACGAAAAACACATATTTAAAAAAAATGCGAATATGAGATATGCTCCCATAATATACGTGATTGGTTCGAAAAATTGTTTTCCAAATATACGCAAAAGGAGTATGTAGAATGTAATTATCGTAAGTGGCTTGAATATTGCGATGACATTGTGTACTTCAAAAAGAGGGAGGAAGTGGCGAAATCCATCAAATACTCCTTGAAGGGTACGGTGGACTTTTTTCCCCTCAGATCGTCTATATGAGTGGATCATTTCCACGATGGCTCATTCGGCAAGGGGTGCTACGAAAATATAGAGGATAAAAAGGAGTCCAAAACTTACGAGAACTTCAGTAAAATATTCTTTATGCATGAAGTTCGAAAGATATTGGAAGAACTTATCTTTTTGTTGAAAAACAACAACAAATGTAAATGTAATCTGATATGTAAGTACTAAAAATAACCATGTCATACCTATAAGAGAAGGTATGAAATTCAGTTTTTTGAGAGAAGTAAACCGTGTTACCATTTCCCATGCTTGGAGTGCTATATGTTCTTTCATGGATTTTTATAAGCTAAGTTTTCACCAAAACCAAGAAATGAATCCACCGATTCATTTCCCTTCAAAGTTTAAAAGATATTCTTCTTTGATGCTCGTTTTTTGGACGACGCTATAGAGGGTGGTGATATCTTGAAATGTATTAATAGTACGAATACCTTTCAGGTTTCTATCGATATAGAATGTGTGGAGAGGGCTAGATATCGGAAGAAAGAATGCCTCACTATGAATGATATCGCCGATTTTTCCCATAATCTCATCGGTTTTCTCTTTGATATAGGAGACTCGAAGAGATGCAAAAAGTGCATCGAGATTCTTGCTTTCAATCTTTGCAAAGTTGATCCCATTTTTTGCTTCAGTGGAGAGAAATATTTGTCCAATACGAGAAAATCTTCCATTTGCTTCAAATCCAATAATAATAAGATCATATTTTTTCTCTCATTTCTGCATCATCGTAGAGAAATCTTTACTGCTCATAGCAGTAGTATTTACCTTTATGCCAATATTGAGGAGGGTATTGGATACATTTTTTGCATAGGTCTCGAGTGATGTAGGATCGCTCAAATAGATGAGATCAAGTTCATATGGAGCATACTTATTATTATAATAATATCTTGGGTTTAGAGCTTGAAGCTTCGTTTTTTCATCTGTGATTTTCTTGAGTCTTTCGGCTACGAGTTCAGGAGTATTGAGTTTGGATAAGTAGCTATCATCGACTTCTTTTTTGAGTTCAGCGAGCTTATTCCCATCACGAGAATAATAGAGTATGAGCGTATCGCGAGGAGTTCTGATTCCAGAGAGAGATTCGAATTCGATGGCATAGGTATTTTTTCCTTCGATGAGAGTTTTATCATCGAGATTGATTTTATAAGTGAATCTTCAGTTTCCAGGAAGGTATTCTTGCAAGATGTACCCATTGATAATAACACTTTTTACACCTATAGGTACATTTCCCGCAAGAGTAATCTCGCCACCAGCAACTTCACTAAAAATAATTTTTGATTTGGAAGGAGTATCGAAATAATTATTATTCCCATAATCAATACTCGAGCCTGTGAGCATTCCAGTTTCTTGGTCGAGAAAAGAGATCCTATCATCAGCTTTTCTATACCCAGCATCTCGAAGTATGTCTGAAAGGTTTTTTTCCAGTTTTATAGGAGTTTTGGTACTTTGTGGGAAAAGAACTCATATAGGACGTTCATTTTTCACGACAGATCCAGAAAGTCATGATTCGGACTGAAGGAGTACATATCTTCTTATGGCAGTACTTATCGTATCAGTATTAAGGAATAGTCCGATGTATTCATACATAGCATATTCATAAGGAAGAAATCTCGGTCCGAGAAGCATCTTTCCTCAAAGTGGAGTCGGGACAATCACACTGAGTATATCAGCGCTTCGCTCGAGCGCCGCCTCATCAGGAAAGAAAAGGAAATTATACTTGTCGAGCCATCAGATCGTATTATTTTTTGTATTTTTTCCTATAGTGATACGGTCATACCCATATTGCATATTTTTTTCTTTTTCGAGAAATACATAGGCTCATGAGGTCACATAGCCATCTTTTCCAAGTCTTCCCGTACGTATACGCTCGATCATATCAGATCTCAATATAGGGGACCCAAGAAGATCAAGCATAAGTGAATTTTTTTCGTCTGATGTGAGCTCGATAGTTTTCGTGTCTTTCGATACGATCGCGACTTTCCCGAGAAATGCTCGCATTTTATCACTTGGAGGATTATCTTTGAATGCTTGATAGGTCGCGACGACATCATCGATTTTAATTTCAGTATTATCAGACCAAGTACCTGATCCATTGAGAATACAGGTTACTTTTGAGAGATCAGTAAGGTCACAATTCGCAAGATCCCCTTCATATATTCAGGCTTCAGTATTATAGCGTATAAGGGATCGGAAAAGAAAACTCAGGATAAGGTCATGTTCTTTATTCTGAGAATATTGCATGGGATTGGGTATCTCAGGACTCTGTCATACGAGTCAGATATTGATACTTCATCCAGGGATTCCTATTACTGATCATCATTCATAGATATATACCCCTATAAGATGAAGCAGTGTAAGTATAGAGATGGTTCCAGTGGTCCAGATGATAGGAAGACGAAATCGGCTCAGATTCATGAAGGAAAAATAAAATCTTCGAAACCCGATCTAGGATATAAAGTACGATATGAGGGAAAGAAGCACAAATCCAGCTATGAGAGCTATAGTAAGAGTATGGAGGATTTTTTCTGGTCCTCTACGTTCAAACTTTCCAAAATCATCAGATCCTGGTACGATAGAAAGCCCTGTTCCTTTCGCCTGAAGCATGGTAACAACTATAATTATAAGAGAGAGAACAATCAGTGTAATATGAAGAAATGACATAGCGTAAAATAGCAAAATAAAGCATGAAATCGAACGGATTATATAAAAAAATATTGTTTTAGCAAATTTTTGGATTTTTTCGGATTATCTGCTATCATAGAGTTGTATTTACCACTTTTTATGAGATTACTGCTAATTTATCTTTGTACTTTGTTTCTCGGGGCTTTCTTTTTGAATGCTGCATCATTATTTGCTGCCGATCGCTGTGCTGATGCTACCGCCGCGGCGACAGATATTACGTGTCCAGGATTTAAGATTAACCTTGTAAAGATCGACCCAGTCGGTAATGGGAATGCCATAACAGGATGAACTGCCGCTGCGACAAATCTTCTCTCTCGAATAGCGAACTTATTACTATTTATCATACCGATCCTTTGAGGAATCTCGATGATTATTGCTGGATACTATTATATACTTTCAAGTGGTGATAGTGAGAAAGCAAGCCAAGCAAAAATGATTATTAAGTGGAATCTTGTCGCGATCCTTGTCGCACTTTTCTCTTACTCGATTATCTCCTTAGCAGCATGATTCCTTTGAGGCTCTATAACCTAAGTATATCTATGATTCGTTTTTCCTTATTTATTCTTTCCATACTTTTCTCTTCTATTGATAGTGTTTTTGCATGATCAGTGGGTGGAACGATCAATCTTCCTGACGGTGTCATAACGACTACACCAGGAGCGCTCGTAGGAAATATCATCATGTATGCTATCGGCATCGCGGCCATCCTCGGTGTTATCGGTATCACTTGGTGAGGTATACAGATGATCCTTTCTGTGTGAGAGGATGAAAAACTCAAAAAATGAAGATATATCGTTATATATTCTATTGTATGAGTGATCGTAGCGGGACTTGCATATACTCTCGTGAATCTTATTGGTAATCTTAGGCTCTAATTATGATACGCATCCTTTTTTCTTTCATCTCTATTCTCCTGTCTTTCGAGGTAGCCTTCGCTACCGAACTTACTACAGGCATAGGGCCTGCGAACTCTCTCCTTCCCAAGTGAGGGAATGGGTGGGGACTGATAGAGCTTTTGTGAATTGCTGAAGAGTTCCTCTTGAAGGTGGCTCTTCCTTTGGTGATCATCGGAACATCACTCTACGTTGCTTATGAACTCTTCCTTGCTGAGTGAAATGAAGAAAAAGTGAAAAAAGCATGGAAATCACTTACGTATGGTGCTATCGGAGCTATCTGTATCGCTTTTGGATATGCCATCATATCGCTTGTATCTCGACTCTCTATCTAGTACCTATTATGAAAAAATATATTTTCCTCATATTCCTTGTTCTCAATATATCGAGTATTTTTGCATTGCCGAGTACATGTATGATCCTCAAAGATGACCCAAGGACTGCAGATCAAATTTTGACAGCATGCTGAGCAGGAACGATATGAGTATGACCAAATTTTGATTCCAATGATAAAGAAGGTGTACGTGGAAGAATCGAAAGTATCGCTTCTGTGGCTATTTCTTTTTGAGCATTGCTCGCAGTAGGTGCACTTGTCTGGTCAGGTATACAGTATACTAAAGCGTACGGAGAAGATGAGAAACTCAAAAAAGCAAAAACAACCGCAATATACTCTATTATAGGACTCATACTCCTTATGGCTTCATTTGGGCTTATAGATATCTTCATGAAATTTCTCTACAAAGTATCAGCAGGATAATACAGTGGGCGCGCGTCTTATAATACAAATATACAAATATGTTCCGTGTAGTTTTCTGTATCATCTTATTTTTCATAGCACTTCCGACATTTTCTGCAGGAGAAGGATTTATCGTCGAGACTATCGGAAATTCGAAAAATATCGAACCTAGAAAACGACTGATCGAAGAAGTCCTTTCGAGCGATCAGATGCATTTTGGGTACAGGGCACTCTCGATCATCCTTGATACAAAATTGATCGAGCCGCGATGACAAATGAGTGGAAAATCGATACGACTTTCCCCAAGTGTTGCAAAGGAGGCCGAATTTATCCAACTATTAGTCCACGAAGTCGCCCACTATATCGATATTTATAGCCTTACTTCACTCGGGAAGAATAGTGATCCATCGTCATATTTTTATGAGATTAGCTGGGAGGGATCGAAAACGAAGAAATCCAATGAAACTATCGCAAGTTTTATCTCGGGGTATGCAGCAACCAATCAATGGGAGGATTTTGCTGAGTCATTCACGTTCTATGTTTTTCATAATGATGAGTTTGCTGAGCGTGCTATGAAAAATGAATCCCTGAGAAGAAAGTATCTTTTTTTGAGTACATATGTTTTTTCAGAAGGTACATTTCTTAATACAGATTTTGGTATTGGGAAGGTTCCAAGCTACATTTGGGATACGACGAAAGTACCCGTTTCTGTAAAAAAGTATTTGTATTTCTTAAACTAATCGATATACTTACATAAGTTAGTTGGTCGTCAGTTTTCTGAGAAGCGTCTCTTCCTAGAAATTTGCCGATCAAACCCCAAAGAGTTTATATATACTCGTTTGTTCGTAAAATCCTTAATTTTTGAGGTTTCTTATCCTCTATCTCTCTATTTTTTTATGTGAAATATTTTTGGTGATACCGATGATATCACTTTTGGTACCGAATCAGTATCTTCTCGTACAGTTCCTCAGGATCATCAGTTTTCTGCTGCCGCCCCAAGGTCTGTTCGACCAGTGCAAAAAGATACTCGAACGAGAGAGACTCCCCGTCCTCAAGAGAGCGGATCTCGTAATACAATCTCTCGACCAGTGCAAAAATCACAGGGTCCTATGACTCCTCCTTTGCAGATATCTCTTGCGACCAGTCTCAAGAATCTTGTCGCTTCTATGAAGCCCACTTATCTTCCTCCTATTTCTTCTGACCTTCTCAGACTGGTTATGCTCTCTCCACATGGAGGAAGTGATCCTCTTATGCTTTTGAGAACAGGTGATACAACCCTCCTTATCGGTACAGGGTTTTCTTCTGTAGAAAATTCTGGTAAAGTCTATCCGACTTTTCCTGATATGAGACTCATCGAAAGTGAAAAAGATCATCTTGCTGGATGGATACTCCTTGAGCCAGGATTTGATAGTACTTCATTTCAGATGACATTAGAAATGCTCTGATTTCCTTTTGTATATGGTACTCGTGATGTTATTGCATATATTCGTGATACTGTGAAAGATGCAGAATTTCTTGATAAATGTCGATTTTTTGAACTTTTTTCTCCTGGTGTAGACGATCGTAAAATTGCAGATTTTTTGATCAAAAATACGAGTAGTTGACTCTTTCTTTCGGTAAACGGGAAAGGATTTATTGATGGAGTACATTTGATTGATGCTTGAGCACAGTCTTCTGCCTCACTTCCAGTACTCACGAAAAGTTCTTCTGGATATAGTTTTGTACAGGAGTGACTTCCATTTCTTTCGGGTGAAATTATCGACATCTCATCCGCAAAACTTATAAAAAATCCTCTAAAATTCACATTTGATACATTTTATCGTGATGAACAATCTATCGGAGTCGTCGCAGGATATGCCCTTAAAGATCGTGGGGAACTTGCTGAAAATGGTGTTCTCACTTTTGTGCTCGAAGAAGATGCTCATGCACGTGCTATCGTTGGACATATATTTATCGATTCTCGATGATTCGTTCATGCATATGAGATGATGAATGTGCATAAACAAATACTTAAATGAATCCGTCATATATATGAAAATGCTATCATGCAGAATCCTCGTATCGAACGGGGAGAACTGGTACAAAACCTGAGACGAGAACTCACAAAATATTGTTATCTTATCACATGACGTACTCCAGTAGTCATGCCTATTATTATTGAACGCTAGACATCCGTAAATAGAGATTATAAAAAGGTAAAAGTATTCTTCTCACACTTCCGTTTTTAGTTTTTGTCATTCTGAGGCACGAAGAATTCATACTTCTTCTCTCTGGATTCTTCCTCCGTCAGGATGACGCACCATCTATCATTTTTTAAAAACAATAATAAAATTTTATATCACAGGTATTCTCACCGATATACTGTAACCTTACTTTTATGCGAAATAAACGTTTCCAAAGCAATACTGGCGCAACCCAGGGCTCAAAATGAGCTCCTCGAAATTTTTTTGATTCTGGAAAAAAATTCCAGTCGAATCTTCGTCCATGAGATTCATTTCTCTTTGAGGATTCATTCAGACCGAAGAGATCCTATCCATTTCTTACACCTACTCAGGCACTCAAGAAATTCCTCGGAGAAAAAGAAGAGCGAGTAAAACCTCTTTCTAAGGCTACTCTTCGAGTCATTCCATTTGGTGGGATGGAACAAGTAGGTCTTAACTGTATGGGATTTGAATATGAAGATGAGATGATCATCGTCGATATGGGAATCCAGTTTCCTGATCAATACCAATATGGTATCAATTCTACAATCCCAGATCTTTCTTACTGTCGTGGGAAAAAAGTCGTCTGAACGTGTATCACACATGGACATATCGATCATATCGGAGGAGTCTACTATCTTATGGAGCAACTGGGAAGGAGTACTCCGCTCTATGCGACTCCGATGGCATATGAGCTCATCAAGCTCAAGCAAGCTGATATGGGCGCAGCTCTCCCGAATATCCGAGAATATACTCGCTACGAACCGATACAGATAGGAAAATATTTCCAGATTACTCCATTTGTCGTGGATCACTCGATCCCTGACTCTGTCGGTCTTCTCATCGAGACTCCAGTAGGACGATTTGTTCATACGGGTGACTGGAAATTCGATAAATCTCCTCTTCCGAATCGTCCATCGACGAATTATGAATACCTCGAAAACCTCGGGAAACGCTGAGTGCGAGCTCTCTTTTCAGATTCTACGAATGCGCATCTTCTCGGTTCTTCTATCTCTGAATCAGCAGTGGTCCATTCGATGGAAGATATTTTCGAGAAAGCTTCAGGTCGAGTCATCACTGCCACATTTTCTTCCATCATTGATCGAGTGATGCTCATCATTTCTACTGCGGAGAAGTTTAATCGTAAGATCGTCCTCCTTGGCCGTTCCATGAATAATTATATCGATATTGCGATCAAACTCGGATATGTACGACCAAAACCTGGAACGATCGTTTCTATGGAGGATGCAGCAAAACTTCCTGATAATCAAGTGACGATCTGTTGTACTGGGGCTCAGGGTGAGCGTTATGCTGCTCTTATGCGTATCGTGACAGGAGAGTCTCGTGAGACGACCCTCAAAAAAGATGATACGATCATATTCTCCTCTTCTGTCATCCCTGGAAATGAGCGTGCGGTACAAGGACTTTTCGATCTTATCACGCAACAAGGTCCAAAAATCCATCACTATAAGGAGTCTGAGATCCATGCTGGAGGTCATGCGAAAGAAGAAGATACGAAGAAAATGATCACACTTCTCCAGCCTGAATACTATATCCCGATCTATGGGTATACACATATGCTTCGTGGAAATACACGAAATGCCTATGATCTCGGATATACCAAAGATAAAGTGATCGTGATGAAAAATGGAAAAATCCTCGAATTTAGCGAAGATACAGTGAGAGAAACAGAAGAATATGCTTCAAAAAAACTTATCACAGTAGATGGTCGTATGGTGGGATATACTGCAGAGAAAGAACTTCATGATAGATTTCAGATATCTTCTCAGTGAGTGCTTGTCGTAGGAATCGTAAAAAAAGCATCTGGGTTTGCGATCAAGTATCAGACAGTCGGACTTCCAGTAGTCGATACTCTTCCAACACTTGAAAAATCACTCGATATAGCGATTAAGGAAATATTACGTGATATCAGTCGTTTTAAGGATGCAGAAAGCTTCACTGCTCATGTCGAACGGAAGGTCTGTGATATATGTCTTCATGAGATTGCAAAAGAACCAAAAGTGGTCGTGATAGTGCAATAAAATTGAATTTTATGTAAATAAGCATAGAATTGTTTCTATGCTTAGACCTCCAGAAAAATATATTTCTCAATCAGAGCCCAGCAAGCATGAACCAGAAGTAGTAGATATTTTGGAGATGATTCGACTGAGATATTGACTCAACGCTGCTACTTATAGTCCAGATCCAGAAGATCCAAATAAATTTTATGATTGACCATATTAAAAAACTCCCCATTTGGGGAGTTTTTTAATGATGTCCATGATCTCCGTGTCACCCTCATCCACCACCTTCTTTGAATGTTTGCATCGCTCCAGCACCACTTGCAGCACCGAAGAATCACCCGATCATAGAAGTAATACCAAAATCCATACTTTTTCCACCTGATTTTTTTGCGCCATGATCGCCATGGTCATCGTGTCCTCCTGACATAGTGAAGAATGATTAAGAATTAATGTAAGTATTTTAGCATAATATGAAATTCTGTCAATAACTATCTTGAATTTTTTTATAGAAAACCCAAAGAATCGATTTGCATTTTCCATCCTTTTTTTTATAATCCGCTCGGCTCTGTAATCTTGGTGGGTTACTCAAGTGGCTGAAGAGGCGGGTTTGCTAAACCTGTAGGGTGCCGCAAGGCGCCGCGAGGGTTCGAATCCCTCATCCACCGCCATATTTAAATCTTTTGGGCCTATAGCTCAGTGGTTAGAGCAGTCGGCTCATAACCGATTGGTCCCTGGTTCAAGTCCAGGTGGGCCCACCACTTTTAGAAATAAAATCTCTCTTTCGAAAGAAAGTGAGATTTTTTTTGTTTTCACCGGTTATACTTTTTGATAGCTTCATTTTTCGATGATTACTCGTTCCGCATTTGACTATTATGGGAATTATATATCATGCTTTCTATGACACTTCTTCGAAATTTCCTCAAGATTGTATTCTTCTTTTCCATATTTTTTTGGGGTGGATCGGTATTTGCGGTACCACCACCAGACTTTATCATACAAGTAGCTTCACAAATGGTAAGTTTTTTTACGATCGGAGTGGCGATCCTCTGAGGGATTTATATCACCGTTTATCAGTTCGTTCGCTGATATATCTTAAAATACAGAAAATACTTTCTCTATGGAGGGATTTTCGTCGTTCTTTTTCTCGCAGCAATATGATCGTACTTTGTTGATAGTTTTTATAGAGAACAGCAGATTAAAGAAATGAACGAACAGTGGCTCCAGCAAAGTAAGCTCCATGAAGAGAATACTGTGTCTGAGAGTCCCGCTCCGAAAGATATTATCAGAGTCAATACAGGATCTTCAGAGTCAACCTATACTGGATGAGATACTCCTTTGGTCGTGAGTGGATCGGTCCGAGAAAATACCGGTATAATCCTTGGATCAATCACGAAGATTGATATACCCATTTTTATCACCAATACTGAACTTCAGCGCATTCTCAAGACCCAAAAAGAGCCACTTATTCTTGATGCGAGAGAAGATATAGAGTATATGATCGGAAACATGCCAGGAAGTCGACATATACGATTTGCTGATTTGAAATCTTCTTGATGAGCAGGCCTTCCTAAAGATCAGCCTATTTATGTCCTCTGTTGGTCTGGTATGAGAGGGAAAGAGGTCGCCCTATTTTTGCGATCGAAATGATTCCAAGCTCGATACTTAGAAAAATGAGTCGATGATTGGGTCAGTCACGGTGGACTCTGGAAGGGGGAAGTAAAATTTTCTCATGCATATCCAGCGACAAGATATAGTAAAGTTTTTAGTACCAAGCAGACACTTCAAAAACAAAAGGCAAGTATCATCTTGGTAGATGTACGCCCGAAAGAAAAATTCGAGAAAAATCGTATACCCGGAGCGGTGAATATCCCGCTTTTAGATGCTCCGACTGCTACTCTGGCAACGCTTTTTCTTCAGGTTCCAAAAAAGAAAGAAGTGATAACCATATGTGATGAATATATCAATTGTTTTGCAGCGAAGCTCGTCTGAATCGAACTCGAAAAACGAGGGGCGATATTCCTCGGGAGGTACAACAAACCGTGGGAAATAAAATAAATGTATTCTCGTTTTTCTCTAGTCTTCTTCTAAAATGTTAAAAAAGATCCTTATCATACTTATAAGCATTGCTCTCTGTTTGGCAGGCAGTATTGGTTATACTCTCTTCTATGGGAAGATATTTTACGACCGTATAGTTATTGCCTCAGAAGATGGAAAAGAGTTACTTATGGGAGAGTTTTCACGTACGCAATTTTTTTGACCACTCTATTTTCATGCAGATACCTTCTATTCCTATGGAATCGGAGATTCGGCTTTAGAGGAGAGTACACTTTTCTGATTTTCTCCTGATATTCGAAGCCATGGATCACTCCTTGAATTTACTTCTAAGGTTGATTTTGAGACGACGAGAAGCCAAGTAGCTCTCACCTTTTGAGCGAAGAGTGAATTTTTATTTGATTCAGATATCCTGAATACAGAATTTGTGACCAAAACAGATCCAGAATACTTCCGATTTCTTTCTCTCGGAACGGGAACAATACGTGTGAGTGGTGGAGAAAAGAAGGGCTATATCCTCTCTGATACAACCATCTCACATGATCGGACCCATGCACAGCTTTCTTCTGGGACCAAAACGGCAGGGTATGTCTGAGGATTTTGGGATATCTCTGGGAATTTTACCTATTTTGATATTTCTTCTATACTCGTAAAATCAGCAAAAGAAACGTATACGCCACATGCCTATTTGTTCTCATTTTCTCGTGATGGACTGGCAAAAAAAGAATATAGTGTCGATGTAGGATTCTCTGGTTCAGGTCTTTCTCTGAAAAATGGTGCGATCCAGATTCTCGATCTTCCCGCGCAAAATATAGAAAAATTTCCAACGATGAATAATGCAGATGTATACTATAAACTTTCTTGAAAAAACCCTCAGGGGATAGAGGTTGTTGGATTTTTTAATGCCTATACATGGTAGAAATTCTTTTTCCTGATGATATTCGCTATGATGATCCTACCATCGGAGCGAAGACGAAAAATCTCAAGAAACTCCTTGATGCAGGATTTATGGTTCCAGATTTTGTCGCGATTTCAGCAGATGAAGTCGATCTTTGTCGAAAAGATAAAAAACAACGTAAAGAAGTCGCAGAGTTGATACAAAAAAGCTTTCCTGAGAATTCCTATGCAGTGCGTTCATCAGCATTAAATGAAGACGGGGAGTATCATTCTTTTGCAGGACAATATCATACCGAGATCGATGTTGCTCCCGATATGCTCATACAAGCTATATGAAAGGTGTGCGATTTTCGTCCCCGAGGGAAAGAAGATGAGCGAGTATCGATCATCATCCAAAGATATATCCCTGCAGATTTTTCCTGAGTATGTTTTACTCGCAATCCAAGTGGATTTTTCGAAGCTTTGGTAGAGTATCATAGAGGAATCGGCGAAGATATGGTGGGTGGGAAAATCAATCCTCAAAGAAAAGCATTTCTCCTCTCTCGCCCTGAAAACATCGAATGATGTTCCACGGAAATATTCCAAAAGATCGAGGCATTATTTCGCTTTCCTCAAGATATCGAGTGGTGTATCCATGCTGGAGAACTTTTAATTCTTCAGTCGCGACCGATCACGACCCTTTCTCGAGAGAAGTATGAAGCTATCCTTCTTTGTGAGAAAAGCTTACCTACATGAGATTTCTTCTATGAAAAAAATGAGATTTCCGAGATCGCACCGAGACCGACTCCACTTACATTCTCTCTTCTCGAGAAGATCTACGCAGAAGATGGACCGATAGGTCGGGTGTATAAAAAACATCATATAGTCTATCACTCACAAGATTCCTTGAAAATTTTCTGAAATGAGCTTTTTGTCGATCGGGAAAAAGAACTCAAGACACTTTTTCCAGCATTTTCTCTCCTCAATCCTGAAAGAAAGCAGAAATTTGCGACTTTTCGAGGTATTGTCTCTACTCTTTGGAATATATATGCCATGATTTTCCTTCGAGAAGATACGAGCGTTATTATACGATTAGGTGATCGTATAGAAGCAGATTCTCATACTTATTCTCTCCAGAAATCTGTGGATCAATTTCTCTCTGATTATGCGCTTATATTTGAGACCAATCTCTTTACTGCGAAATGGGTAAAAAAAATGGCTATGCTCATCCGTCGAGAATCAGTCTCTCTTGCTGAGATTCTTCAGAGTGATCCTAAGATTTTTTCTCCGTATCGGGAGATCTCTTTTAAGATTTCACTATGAGAGCATTTTTCTGGAAATATCCTTGAGTTTTCCGAGAGAGGAAAAACTCAAAATATCGATCAAGAGTGGCATACTCCAGAGAAAGTTATCACTTGGTGGGAGAGCCTTCCTTCATGGAAGCAGAATACTTATGGGATGAGTCTTTCTAAAGCGATCTCTTTTGCTCGATATCGAGAGTATGCTCGAATCCTTATGCTCAAAAATAAATCAATACTTCTCGCTTCACTCGAGAAGGAAAAATGAGGACTTTCAGGAGATCAGATATACTTCTCGACACTCGATGAGCACCTACATAATGAGGAGAATAAAGAGAGAGCAGAGAGGATAAAAGCATACGAAAAGTATAAAAATCTCACTCTCCCAAATACGCTCACATCGTATGTTTCTCTTGAAGAAAAAGCAGATGAAAATCATGGGCTTTCATCGGGAATTGCGACTGGGGTACTCGTAGAGGGGGCAATGGTTCATTCCATTGAATGACCGAAAATTCTCTTTACGCAGATTCTCTCTCCAGATCTTGCAGAGTATTTCGAGAGTATAGAAGGAATAGTGAGTGAAAAATGAGGGATGCTCTCCCATCTTGCCATCTTGGCACGAGAGTTTCATATTCCGGTCGTAGTGAGCTCAGAGTCATATACACTATGAACAAAAATCCGTGTTGATGGTGAGACAGGAAAGATTGACCAATTGGAGAATCCTAATTCAAAAATCATATAAAGTTAATTTTAGTTTTATTTGAGCTTCATGAATATCCTTGATCGCCCCTTCCCATTTAAAGGTCGAATTTTTTATAGGAAAATGATGTATTTTTGTAAGACTCATTCTCAGTATAAATCCAATATATTGATACCGTTTCTCATTAAAGTACACAATATATTGTATACAAAAATTATTCTGATCCAAAAAATGAAAGAGTCTATATGCCACTTGCTACATATCTAGAAGCCAAGAGAGTTGACTAATCTCGAAAAAGAGGGAAGATTTTCGAAAAATCGTTTGATTTTGCGTATATGAAACTATATATTGTATTCCATAGTTATATCGAGTAACTATATATTGTATATGATAATCATTCTCCTTTATGGCAGTCTATAAAATCAGAAAAAGAAATGGGACGATCATAACCTTCGACCGTCTACGCATAGAAGCAGCGATCGCGAAAGCGATAGAAGCTGTCGGTGGTACGGACTATTCAGGAGTTGTTATTATGACTGATAATACTCTCCAATCGATCCAAGCGAGCCATCCTCATACTATCCCTACAGTTGAAAGTGTCCAAGATGCCATAGAAGAAACACTCATCAAGGCAGGTCATGATACCGTCGCGAAAGCCTATATACTCTACCGCAAAAAACGAGAGGAATCTCGAGATGCGAGTGCAGTCATGGTCGAAGTCTGAAAGACGATGGAAGAGTATCTCGATAAGAGTGACTGGCGTGTCAATGCGAATGCGAATTCTGGATATTCGCTCGGAGGATTGATTTTGAATACTTCTGGAAAAGTGACTGCCAATTATTGGCTCTCTCATGTATATCCCAAAGAAATCTGAGATGCTCATAGAAGCGCGGATTATCATATACATGATCTGGATATGTTCTGTGGATACTGCGCTGGGTGGAGTCTCCGCCAGCTGCTCGAAGAGGGGTTTAATGGCATGCCGAATCGTATCGAATCTGCTCCACCAAAAAATCTCCAAGCCGCAGTCAATCAGATGATTAATTTTCTTGGGACACTCCAAAATGAGTGGGCAGGAGCACAGGCATTTTCCTCATTTGATACTTATCTCTCTCCATTTGTTCATAAGCATATGGAAGAGATCAGAGCTGATATCCTTGCCTATGGGATGGAGTTCGAAACGGAGGAAGTACGAGAGAAATATATCTAAGAAAAAACATACAATTATGTTCTTCAGCAGATGCAAAATTTTGTCTTCGGACTTAATGTTCCATCACGGTGGGGAACACAGACTCCATTCACGAATATTACTCTCGATTGGTCTTGTCCTGATGATCTGAGAGATAAGGCACTTCATTTGGGAGGATACGATAAGTGAGTATATAAAAAGACTTATGGAGAGCTTGATCATGAACGTGAGATCATGAACCGTGCACTGCTCCAAGTTTATGGCGAGGGAGATTATCGTGGTAGGGCTTTCACCTTCCCGATTCCGACTTATAATATTACAGAAGATTTCCCTTGGGAGAGTAAGTGAGTTGATGCGCTTTTTGAGATGACAGCAAAATATGGACTACCCTATTTTCAGAACTTTATCGGATCACAGTATAAGCGAGTCAGAAATATAGATGGTACTTTCTCAAAAGTTCCGAATGAATCAGCGTATACTCCAGGTGCTGTACGATCTATGTGCTGTCGTCTCCAGCTCGATCTCCGAGAACTGATAAAGAGGGGAAATGGTCTTTTTGGTTCCGCAGAAATGACAGGATCGATAGGGGTTGTTACACTGAACCTCGCTCGGATTGGTTATACTTTCAAGTGAGATCCAGAGTGATTCAAAAATCGTATCCATGAACTTATGAATCTTGCGAAAAATTCGCTCGAAATGAAACGAAAAGTCCTCTCAGATTGGCTTGCAAAAGGACTCTATCCATACACCTATCGATACCTTCGTTCTTTTCGTAATCACTTCTCGACTATTGGGATCAATGGTATGAATGAAGCAATATTGAATTTCTCAGGTGGAAAAGAAAATATTTCGACTGAATTTGGTGAGGCTTTTGCGACAGAAATTCTCGACTATATGCGAGAAATCCTCAAAGAGTACCAAGAAATGACCGGGAATATGTATAATCTCGAAGCGACTCCAGCAGAAGGGACGACCTATCGTTTCGCTCGTGAAGATCAGAAGCAGCATCCAGATATGATCCAAGCTGGGACTCGTGAAAATCCCTACTATACCAATTCTACCCAGCTTCCTGTGAGTTTCACGGATGATGCCTTTGAAGCACTCGATTATCAGAATGATCTCCAGTGTAAATATACGGGCGGTACAGTACTCCATCTTTATATGGGAGAGCGACTTACAGATGCGGAGGCATGTAAATCCTTCGTCCGAAAGGTTATTGAGAATTATCAGCTGCCTTATATCACTGTGACTCCGACTTTCTCTATTTGCCCGAAACATGGATATATAACGGGGGAGCATGATTACTGTCCTCACTGTGATACCGAGATAGGGTTCATATGACAGAAATTTGATAGCGTGACACGACAGTCATTCAACGCAGATATTCACAAGCAAAAAGAACTGGAAAGGATATTTGTATAAGAAAGTTACTTTTCATAAGTGAAAAACAACAAAAACTTCTTTTTTGGTTACTTCATTTGGAATCTGTTCCCGACATATTTTCGTAAATTTGAAAAACTCGCATTCACTCAAATAGTTCTAAATTTCTTCGAAAATTCCGTCCAAAGATTTATAAATTCACAAAATTAAAGTAGCAAAGCAAATAATATTAGAAGCAAAAATACATATAAAAAATCAGAAATATCAAATTCTTTAACTATCACTTTTTATTTATCATTTTACTCTCTTTCTTATGGATCACTTTATAGATGCCGATGGTCAGAAAATCATGCGAACTCGCTGTGAGATCTATACTCGGGTTATGGGATATTATCGTCCTGTCACTCAGTTTAATAATGGCAAAAAATCAGAGTTCTATACCAGAAAATATTTCATAGAGACAAAGAATACTTAATTTCTTTTTATGATTATTTCAGGACTTCAAAAACTTACTCTTATCGATTATCCTAATAAGGTTGCTTGTGTGGTCTTCACTCTTGGATGTAACCTTAGATGTCGATTTTGTCATAATCCTGAGTTTGTCCTTCCAGAAAAGATCAGGGCAATACAGGATCAGATCCTTAGAGAAAAATCATTTTTTGATTTTCTTGAATCTCGACGAGGGCTTCTTGATGGGGTTTCTGTCTGTGGAGGAGAGCCGACGATCCATAGTGATCTTCCGAGATTTCTCAGAGAGATTAAGAAACGAGGATTTCTCGTAAAACTCGATACCAATGGTCGATATCCTTTGGTGCTTCAGAAAATTCTCGATGAGAAACTTGTCGACTACATCGCTATGGATATCAAACATACATGGGGGAAATATCATCTTCTTACATGAGTCACTGAAGATATGGCATCATATAGAGAGAGCATTAAAATTATTATGATACAAGCTCCAGAATATGAATTTCGTACGACGGTGATACGCGGAATACATACTACCTGAGATATCCAGGCGATGGCAAAGCAACTACGCGGTGCAAAAAAATATGTTCTCCAAAACTATCGAAGTGGTGAAGTGCTTGAGTATGATTTTCCTGGTACTTCATTTTCTATTTCTGAATTAGTACATCTCCAATCGATAGTAAAAGAGGAGGTTATGGACTGCACTATCAGGCAGTAAGTTTATTTGAAAAATAGAGAATCCTATATACTTATGAAGAGATAATTGTTCATCCACTATCATAATGTATACTACTCCACCAAGAGAAATGACACAAGCACTCATAGAAAAATATGCATCTTCGACCAAGTAGCATCTCCTCCAAGTAGGGGCAATCATGGAACATTTTGCGAGAAAACTCGGAGAAGATGTCGACTATTGGTGGACCGTCTGAGTGCTTCATGATATTGACTGGGTCTATGTGGAGAAAGAAGGTGCGAGGCATCTTTGATCTGATTTTGATATGATCGCCGATGAGATTGGTTTTTCTCGCGAAATACGAGGAGATATCCGTTCCCATGGGCATTTTCTCCCATGAATTATAGAAAAGCCAGACACCGTGGTCCGAAAATATATCAATGCCGTCGATGAGCTTTCTGGGTTTATCTGGGCGTATTTTCGCATGATACCGAGTGATAATGTCATGGATATAAAGCCCTCTTCCATCCGAAAGAAGCTCAAAGATACGAGCTTTGCTGCAGGATTCGATCGAGCAGAGGCATTGAATTGTGAAACGCTTCTTTCTATCCCCCTTGAGAACTTCGTAGAAGAGATAAAAATTGGATTAACCTGAGGAAGTTGGAAGAAGTAGAGTTTAAGTGTGAGGATAAAAGAAGATCATGTATTGTTGAGAAGACTCTTTTTGAACCGTGAAATAATCTATCCATATTTACTTTTATTTATTAAATTTCTTCTGAAATAGAAAAACAGAGCTACTCATAGTAGTTTTTTATTGGAATCGGGATTTTTTACTATATTTTTATAGGGATATTGACGAAGAATTGTTCACAAAAAGTACTCTTCATTCATTTTTTTACAAAACAAGGCAAAAATTCGCAAATACTTCACAATTTGTAAATCGATTTTTTCTATATCCACAAAGGGAAAACTCAGAATTATGAAAAGAAAGTGAAAAATTGTTTTGACTTAAAAAGAGTTTTCCATATAAATTCACCCGTCGCCGCTAAGAACGGCACGAACCTTAACATTCCATATACAAGAAGACGATTATTTCTCTTAATTGAGAAGTGATCTTGTAATTCCGTACAAAACAATAAAAAGTCCTAGTTCTTTCGAGAATCTAGGCAGCTACGTTCTAAAGAGTTTGATCATAGCTC